>JBHHVX010000050.1:0-24121 GCA_046754505.1 Phycisphaerae bacterium
ACTGGTAACTGGTAACTGAGAAAGTCCTAACATGAGTGACCCCGCGGATGGGATGAATGTCGGATCGTCAGAGTCGGCCGACGTGGCGGCGGCCGGGCGGTTGTGCGAGGTTCACAGGCGGCTTCGCGACGAGCTGCACAAGGTGATCGTCGGGCAGGACGCGGTCATCGAGCAATTGCTGATCTCAATGTTCGCCGGCGGCCATTGCATCCTCGAGGGGGTGCCGGGGCTGGCCAAGACGCTGATGATCTCGTCGTTGGCGAGGTGCCTGTCGCTATCGTTCAACCGCATCCAGTTCACGCCCGACCTGATGCCAAGCGACGTGACCGGCACCGAGATGATCGCCGAGGACCAGGCGACCGGCCGACGGGCGTTCAAGTTTTTGCCCGGGCCGGTCTTCGCCAACCTGGTTCTGGCGGACGAGATCAACCGGACCCCACCGAAGACGCAGGCGGCGATGCTCGAGGCGATGCAGGAGCGTCAGGTGACGGTGGGCGGCGAGCGCCATGTGCTGGAGGCGCCGTTCTTCGTGCTGGCCACGCAGAATCCAATCGAGCAGGAGGGAACCTACCCGCTGCCGGAGGCCCAGCAGGATCGGTTCATGTTCAAGACTTACATCGACTATCCCAGCTATGACGAGGAATACGAGATCGCGACGAAGACGACAGTTGAATATGACGTCGACGTCCAGACGGTGGTGTCGGCGGAGGAGATTCTCGACATGCAGCGGATTGTCCGGCGGGTACCGGCCGCGCCACCGGTCGTGCGGCATGCGCTCGATCTGGTTCGAAAGACGCGGCCCAACGAGCCGGGGGCGCCGGAGGTCGTGCGGAAGAACCTGACGTGGGGCGCCGGGCCGCGGGCGGTGCAGTTTCTGATTCTGGGCGCTAAGGCCCGGGCGGTGCTGCGGGGCAACTTCCACGTCTCGACCGAGGATATCCGCGCGGTCGCCCATCCGGTCCTGCGCCATCGGATCGTGACAAACTTCGCCGCCCAGGCGGAAGGGTTGACCCCCGATCGGCTGATCGACGAGTTGCTGGAGACGACCGAACCGCACGCCGGCGGCCTGATGGCGGATGATCGGCTCAACAAGGTGATCGAGGGCGCGTAACGACGGCCGGCCGAAGCAGCGTGCCCTGGCGTTTTGACTTTTTGACTTTCTGACGTTTCCATGCCCGTGAGCGCAACCCACTATCTTCGTCCCGACGTGCTGTCGCGTATCAGCGATCTGAGTTTCCGCGCTCGGTCGGTGATGGCGGGGTTTGTGAGCGGCATCCATCGCAGTCCCTATCAGGGGCAGTCGGTGGAGTTTGCCCAGCACCGCGAGTATGTGCCGGGCGACGATATTCGCCATCTCGACTGGCGGGTCTACGGCAAGACCAACCGCTTTTACATCAAGCAGTTTGAGGAGGAGACCAACCTGCGGTGTCAGATTCTTCTCGACTGCTCAGGCTCGATGCGCTATCCGGAGCATTCGGCCGGTTCGAACCGGATGACCAAGTTTGAATATGCCGCGACGGTGGCCGCGTGCCTGGCCTATCTGCTGATCCACCAGCAGGACGCCGTCGGCCTGACGCTGTTTGACAACGACGTCCGAACGAACATCCCACCGCTGTCGAGCCTGGCACACCTCCGGTCACTGATCGGGCACATGGAGCGTGCCCGGCTGGAGGGACCGACGGAGTCGAACGCAATGTTCCGGCGGATCGCGGCGCAGCTTCCAGCGCGGGGTGTGATCGTGGTCGTGTCGGACCTGCTGGCGGACGTGGAGGACGTGCTGACGGGCCTGCGACGGTTTCGCGAGCCGGACCGCGACGTGATCGTGATGCATGTGCTGGACGAGGACGAGCGTGTGTTTCCGTTTCAAGACAACACCCTGTTTGAAGGGTTGGAGCACGCCGATCTGCGGGCGTTCGCCGATCCGCAGTCGCTACGGACGGCCTACCTCGAGGCGGTGAACGGTTTCATCGCGCGGATCCGTTCGGCGTGTGTCAACCACCGGATCGACTACGTCGGTCTTTCTACGACCGACGCGATCGACGTGGCCCTGCGCAGCTACCTCACGGCCCGGGCGCATCTGATCAAGGCGAGAGCATGAAGAAAAGTCAAAAAGTCAAAAAGTCAAAACGTAAAAAACCGAAAGCTGAAAGCCGAGAAACCAATCAGAACCGCGATCGTGAGAGAGCGGCCGGCTGACGCTGAAACCGCTCCCTCACGGTCGTGGCTCTGAAAGCCAAAAGCTGATAGCTGAAAACTGATTACTGAATACCGCGTGCAGGAGATTGGAACGTGATGGAGTGGCTGTCGGGATTTCTGTTCAATCCGGCGCTGGCGGCGGGAACGGCGGCGGTGGCAAGCCCGATTCTCATTCACCTGTTCTCGCGACGGCGTTTTCGGCGCGTTCGGTGGGCGGCGATGGCGTTTCTGCTGGACGCACAGCGGAAGAACCGGCGTCGCGTGCGGATCGAACAACTGATTCTCCTGTTTCTTCGCTGCCTGGCCGTGTTCCTGATCGCCATGATGATCGCGCGTCCGTTTGTTCGTCCGAGCCTGGCGGCCTCGTTGATCGGTGCGGCGCCGCGGACGGAGCGGATCGTCCTGATCGACGACTCGTATTCGATGGCCTACCGACCCGAAGATGGCGGAGCCGCGGTGTTTGAGGACGCGACCCGCGCGGCGGAGACGCTGGCCCGCTGGATCGCCGGAGAATCCCCGCAGGACGTGTTAACCCTGTTGACGACGCGTGACCCACGGTCGTCGTCCCTGTCGCTGCCGAGCCTGTCGGAGGAGCACCTGCGGCGTCTTCACGATCATCTGCAAACGCTGGCGCCGAGTCAGCAGCCGTCGCGGATGGCCGACGCCCTCGTCGCCGTTGCGGACCTGATCCGCCGGGCACCGGTTCAAACCAATACTGCCGTTTATGTCATCAGTGATTTCCAGCGCCACGACTGGGTTCGCGTGCTTTCGTCGGAGGACGAGGCGCCGCGGAGTGTGATCGCCCCGCTGGCGGACGCGGCGACCGACTCGGATCGCCTCACGCTGGCGCTGATCGACGTGGGGGCGGCGGCTCCGCGCAACGTCGCCATGACCGCAGTGATACCGCTCCAACCGCAGTGCATCGCGGGCATTCCGGCGCGATTCGAGATCGCCGTGGCGAATCATACGCCGACGGCGCTGACCGATGTCGAGTTGAGCGTGGCCATCGCGCGGCACGGTGTCGGCGCGGCGGAGGCGCCGGCGGACGGCGCCGTGCCGGTGCACGCCCTGCCGCCGGTTCTGATTCCACGGGTGGCCGCGGGACAGGTCGTCCGCGAGCCGATCGAGGTGACCTTTCCCGGCGATGGCTCGGACTTTCTGGAGGTGGAGCTGGCGGGTTCCGTGGCACGGTCGGACGGATTGCGGGTGGACAATCGGAGATCGGTGGCGGTCGCCGTCGCCGCCGCGGTCAACGTGCTGATCGTCGACGGCCAGCCCAGCAACGACCCCTATCGCGACGAGGTCTATCTCCTCCGGACCGCGCTTCGCCCCGCGGGACGCGTGGCCAGCGGCAACGACGTGACCGTGATCGACGAGAGCGAACTCGATTCGGTCGATCTGGACGGCGCCCACTGCGTGATTCTCGCCAACGTCTACCCACCCAATGAGGCGGCCCGCCGAAACATTGAGCGCTACGTCCGCGGCGGCGGCGGACTGATTCTCTTTGTCGGCGACCAGGTGGATCCCGATATATACAACCGCCAGCTATTCGACGGGGGGCGCGGGCTTCTTCCCGCGGCGCTGGACGAGGTGGTGCAGACGCCGGTGAACGCCGAGCCGGTCACGTTCGGTGACTGGGACACCGGCGAGCCGATGCTCCGGGCATTCGTGGATGATCTGGCGGTCCTGCTCCGCCAGGTTCGGATCGACCGGTTCGTCACCGTGGAGGAGGCGGTGCCGGACGCGACCGGCGCGACGACCCGCCCGGCGGCGCCGCGTTCGGAGAGGACCACGCGAGAAAAACGGCCACCCGCGGTCGTGCTGGCCCGCTTCAGCGACGGCCGGCGTTCGCCGGCGCTGATCCGGCGGGCGTATGGACGCGGGAGCGTCCTGTTCGTCGCCACGACCGCCGATCAGGCCTGGAACGACTGGGCCGGCAATTTCAGCTATGTGCCGGTGATGCTCGAGATGGTCCTGCACATGGCCCGGCGGTCGGAGGTACCCGAGCAGGTTCCGGTGGGCGAGCCGATCGTCTGCGGCCTCGATGCCACCGAGTTTCAGACGGACGCGGCCGTTCGACCGCCCGGCTATCCGCTCGAGCCGGAGATCGCGATGGCCGCGACGCTGGACGCCGAGGGTCACGCCGCGTTGCGTTTCAAGGGCACTTCGAAGGCGGGGCTGTATCGCTTCATGCTCACCCGCACCACCGGCGAGCCGGTCGTGCGCTACGCCGCGGTGAATCCCGATCCGGTCGAGTCGAATCCGGCGCGGATCGGTCGGATCGAGCTTGAAGAGTCCCTTGTCGAGATGGATTTCGATTTCGTGGAGGACCCGTCGGTGTTTCAGGAGGGTTCGGCGGGTGCTCGCCGGGAGATGTGGTGGCCGCTGTTGGTGTGGGCCGTGGGTGTGCTGATGGCGGAACATACGCTGGCGTGGTGGTTTGGGAGACGAGGATGATACATCAAGGTTTTCGGGAGCGTCGCGATTAAATCATGGCGGTTGGGGCGTTTGACATCCTGGCTCAGGGGCTGACGACGGTCCGGGAAGAGACTCGCGTCGAACTGGCGCGGTGGTCGACCGGCAATGCGCTACTCGTGGGCGCGCTGGTGGCGGCGGTGGTGCTGTACGCCGTGGCCTGGATGTACCGACGCGAAGGGCGCGGAGCCGTGTCGCGGCGGCTGCGCTGGGCGCTGGTCGGGTGTCGGGTCAGCGTTTTGTTGCTGCTGGGCGTGATCGGGCTGGAACCCGTCCTTACGAAGTACCTCCATCGCAAACTGGATGCCTATACGCTCGTGCTCGTGGACGCGTCGGCCAGCATGGGCCTGACGGATCGCTACCGCGAGGACGCGGATGCTACGCGGGTCGAAAAGGCGTTGGGGCGCCTGCGCGCCGACGGGGTTCGCCGAGCGGCGCTGGTGGAGCACGTGGTCAACGTCTCGGGTGGCCATTTTCTGCGGGACTTGGCGGCGCGCAATCACGTTCGGGTTCTGGCGTTCGGGGACGGCGTGGAGCCGCAGGGGTTCGTGCCGTTTCAAGGCGATGCCGGCGAACGGCCTCCGCCCGACATCCCGCCGCTGCACCTCTCTCCGACCGGCCGGACCACCGACGTCGGCCTGGCGATTCGCAGCGCGGTCGATGCCGCGGGCGGGTCTCCTGTGGCGGCGGTGGTGGTGCTTTCAGATGGCGGGTTCAACATTGGGGAAGACCCACAGGTGGTGGCCCGGTTCCTGAAACGCAAGAACATCCCACTCTACGCCGTCGGCATCGGCGATCCGGCCGAGCCGATCAACGTTCGCATCACCGACATCGCCGCGCCGCGGTCCGCGTTCAAGAACGATCCGTTTACGGTGACGGTCCGTCTCGATGCCGAGGGCGTCGGGGCCGAGGCGATCCATCTCGAGCTGCTCGAGCGCGATGCCGCGGGATCGGAACCGGCGCAGGTGGTCGCGGAGCGGACGGTGCGCCTCGGTCCGGACGGGCGGCCGGCACCGGTGGTCTTCGAGCGGAAGGTGTCGGAGCCGGGGACGTTGACGTACGTCGCGCGGGTGCGGCCGCTGCCGTTCGAGGTGGTGCGGTCGGACAACCGCCGCGAGATTCTTCCGGCGGTGCGGATTCTGGATGACCGGATGCGGGTGCTGCTGATCGCGGGGGCACCGAGTTTCGACTATCGCTATCTGACGCGGATGCTCGAGCGCGATGAGACGGTCGACCTTTCGACGTGGCTCCAGTCGGCAGACGTCCACGCCATCCGTGACGGAAACACGATCATTACGGAACTGCCGACCGACTCCGACGAGCTGTATGCCTACGACGCGATCCTGTTTCTCGATGCCACGCCGCGGGAGTTTGATGCAACGTGGGGCAGCCTGGTTGCTACTTTTGTCGTCGACCGGGGCGGGGGCGTGCTCTATGCCGCCGGCAACAAGAATACCGGAGCCTTTTTTCGTTCGCCCAAGGCGGCGTCGATCGTGGAGTTGCTGCCGATCGTGCCGGACCCGGACGCGGAGATTTTGCTGAATGAGCTGGGCCACTTTCAGACGCGTGCCTGGCCGCTGGTGATTCCGGACGCGGCCGCCGCCGATCCGATCCTGCGTCTGGCGGAGGACCCGGTTGCGAACCGGGCGCTGTGGAGTTCGCTCGAGGGCGTCTACTGGCACTATCCGGTGCGGCGGGCCAAGCCGATTGCGTCGGTGCTGCTGCGGCACTCGAACCCTCGGATGGTGAACAGCTTCGGGCCGCACGTGCTGTTCGCCACACAGTTCGTGGGGGCGGGCCGCGCGGCCTATCTGGGGATTAATACAACATGGCGGTGGCGACGGGGGGACGAGACGCCTTTCAACCGATTCTGGATTCAGACGTTGCGCTATCTGGTCGAGGGCAAGCTGCTCGGCGGTCGCCGCCGCGGGCGGATCACCACCGAGCGGACGCAATACCACCCGGGCGAGTCGGTCGTGGTGACCGCGCAGACGCTGAATGAGCGGTTTGAGCCGCTGGACCTGCCGGCCCTCGAACTGACCGTCACCCGGCGTGCGGCGGCGGCTGAGGGCGACGAACCGGAGAGTGAAGCGGCAGCCGGGCCGCGGACGGTGACGCTGGAGCCGATGCCCGGCCGCGACGGCGTCTATCAGGGGCGGTTCGTGCCGGGCGAGATTGGGACTCTCCGGCTGGCGATGGAGTTGCCGGGCGCAGGGGCGTCGCCGATCGAAAAGGATATCCTTGTGACGGCGTCGGATGTCGAGATGCGCCGTCCGGCCATGCAGCGAGGAGCGCTGCGGGCGTTCGCGGCGGCGGCCGGGGGGCGCTATCTCGACGTGGACGAGGCGAGCCGGATCGCGGAACTCGTCCCGGACTCCAGCCGGACCTTTGTCACGCGCGAACGGCCCCGGGCGCTGTGGGACAACGGGACGGTTCTGGCGGTCCTTGTGGCGTTGCTGACGATCGAATGGATCCTGCGAAAGAGGGCTAAACTCCTGTAGGCCATGGCGGACGGAATCGATCACGCAGGCTTTCGGCGGAACATCGTGCAGCCGCTCCGCGCGCTGGGGCGGACGCTGCGGCGCTACGTCGTGGTGGAGGGGCTGTGTCAGTGCGCGGCCCTGTTTCTCGCGGTGGCGGCCGGCCATCTGATGCTGGACCGCCTGCTGCGACTCGAATGGGGGCCTCGCGCGGCGTGCCTGATGATCGTCGTGGGGTTCGCCGGCTATCAGGTGTGGATGCGGCTGATCCGCCCGCTGCTGGCCCCGATCGGTGTCGAGGCGGTCGCCGCCGTGGTCGAACGGCGCGATCCGACCTTGCGGGACCAATTGATCTCGGCCGTGTCGTTTTCGATGGCCGATCGGATCAATCCCCATCGGGATTCTCCGGCACTTGTGGCGGCCCTGATCGACCGTGTGGCGGATCGTGCGCGAGCGTTGCCGCTGGGCGACGTTCTTCGCCGGGGCCGGCATCGAAGGCACTTGGCGCTCGGTATCGGTGCCGTCGGCGCAGTCATATTGGCGACGCTGACGGCGGGCGACACGCTCGGCGTCTATGTCGCCCGCGACCTGATGCTTCGTGACGTGGCGTGGCCGTCGCGGATGCACATCACGCTCGAGGGATTCAAGGGACGCCGCCTGCGCTGGCCGGTTGGCGATGAGTGGACGCTTGTGGCGACGGCGCGCGACGCCGTGCCGGACGGTCTCAGCGCCGAGTTCCGATCGGCGAGCGGCGAACACACGACGCGGGACATGGTGCGGCGGGGTCGAAATCAGTTTCTGCTCGACTACGGTCCGGTCATGCGGTCGATGCAGGTGCGACTGCTGATTCAGCGGTTCGGGGTGGACGAGGCGACGGACTGGTACCGTGTTGAGGCGGTCGAGCGGCCGTCGATTCAGTGGCTCGGGGTCGAGGTGACGCCGCCGGCGTATTCCGGCCGGGCGGTGTTTCGCTTTCCGGCGGGTCAGACGGCGGGCGATATTCTCCGAGGTTCGAGCGTGCGGCTGACGGCGACCTTGAGCAAGCCGGTTGAGCGAGCGTCGCTTCGGTGTGGCGGGGTTGCGGTGGCCGAGGTGTCCTTGGAATCCGACAGGCGTCTTAGTGCCGCGTTCGTCCCGGTACGAACAGGCACCTATTACTTCGACCTCGTGGACGCGGAGGGGCTGGCCGATCTCCGGCCCGTGACGTGCGCCTTGCGGCTGGTGGACGATGCCCCGCCGCGGGTCCGCCTGGCGTTGCCGGGCGCGGGTGAGCTGGTGTTGGCCAACGCCATCCTGAGTCTGGACGTGGCGGCGGAGGACGACCTTGGGCTGCGATCGCTCAAGGTCGTGTACCGGGCGTTGCGGGCCGACGAGGGCGCGGCGGTGGTCGAGGCTGCGCGGGGACGCGGGCCGCTGCCGTTGTTCGTGCCGAAACAGACGAAATATGCGGAAATGTCGCCGTGGCCGCTGTTGCCGCTGACGCTGACGGCGGGTGATCGCCTGACCGTGCAGGTGCGGGCGGCCGATTTTCAGCCCATTGAGCCGTCGCCGGCGTCGGCGTCCGCGAGCCGGCCGTCGGAAACGCCGATCCCGGCCAACGTGGGCGTCTCGGCGGCGTATACCCTGAGCGTGGTGACGCGGGAGCAGTTGCTGGCGGACTTGGGCCGGCGCGAACACGAGTGGCGCCGCGAGTTTGAACAGATCATCAAGACGCAGGAACAGCTCAACCGGCGGATGATGGACCTGCGGGACGAGGTCGCGTCCGGCGGCGCTTCTGTCGAGGCGACCGTTCAATATGGCCGGGAGTCGCGGACGCAGCGACAGCAGGCCGCCCGGATCAAGACGGTGCGGACGCAGTTTGAGCAGGTTCTGGCTGAGCATCGAACCAATCAGATCGCCACGCCCGCCGTGCGACGGCGGCTCGGTGCCGGCGTGATCGTCCCGATGAGGCGGCTGATCGGGGCGGACATCCCCGAGGCGGCCGACCTGGCAGAACGGCTTCGCCTGCGGTTTGACGCGGAGGTGGCCGATGAACTGGAACGAAAACAGACGGCCCTCGTCCAATCCATGCACGAGATACTCGCCCACATGCTAAAATGGGAAGGCTACAACGAGGCCGTGGTGCTGCTCCAGGATATCGTCCGACTTCAGGAAGATATCAACCGCCAGACCCAAGGGCGACTCGAGCAGGAAATCGACAAACTGTTTGGAGATACGCCCACCTCACAGCCGGAGGATCGACCATGACCGTCCGATCGATCGCCGTCGCCGTTCTAACGATGCTCGCAGTGAGCATAGCGTGTCCGGCTGCTCCGCCCGAGACGGAGGGCGGCGGCTCATCCACCGGTGCGCTGCCTGACCGTCAGGGCGTGATCCGAGACCGCGTCCGGCGTCTCGAGGACCGGTTGTTTGAGCTGAGCAAGGTGCTTCGCAAGGTCGAGCCGGATCGGGCGGCCCGGTTGCTGGAGACGCTGGGCGCTGCGCGGAGCCTCCGCGTCCGCCAGAACATGGATAAGATCGTCGAGCAACTGCGGTCCGGTGCGTATTCCGATGCGGTTGATGGTCAGAAGGCCGTGACGGACGACCTGCTTCAACTCCTCAAGCATCTGCTCGAGGAGCCGGATCGGCTCGACGAACGCAAGAAGGAGATCGATCGCCTCAAGGAGGCCCGGGAGGCGCTGAACCGGTTGATCGAGGAGCAGGAACGGGAGCAGGCGGCTGCCGAGGCGGCGGCGCGACCGGACGGCGATCAAGAGCAACTCGATCAGCAGGCGGAGGCCCAGCGCGAGACCGGTGAGAAGACGAAGGTCCTGGCCGATCAGATGAAGGGCGGTGGGACCGAGGCATCCAAGGGCGATGGGGACGCAGGCGGAGGGGGTAACGGGGGTCCCCCCGGCGGCGGCAAGTCGGGGGGTGAGCAAGATCCGCAGGAGGGCGCGTCGGACGATCAACCGCTGCCCGGTCAGCAGGATATCGAGGGTGCAGTTCCGCTGCAGGAGGACGCGGCGAAGGCGTTGGACCGGCAGGCCCCGGCGGAGGCGGCCGAAAAGCAGGCGGAGGCGGTCAAGAAGCTCAAGCAGGCGCAGGACCAACTGGACGACGTTTTGGAACAGCTTCGTCGAGAACAACAGGAGGAGATGCTGGCCGCGCTCGAGGCCCGGTTTCGGGCGATGCTGGCGCGGCAACTCGAATGCAACAAGGCGACCGGGCGGCTCGCGGTGTTGGGCAAGGCCCAGTGGAAGCGGAGCGATCAGCTCGAGCTGGCGGAGTTGTCGCAGCGGCAGCGGTGGGTCGGGAATGAGGCGGGCAAGGCCCTGGACCTCCTCGTGGAAGAGGGCACGACGGTCGTCTTTCCGCAGGTGGTCGAGCAGGTGCGCGACGACGGGCTGGCCGTGGCCGATCGGCTTGCTGCCGCGGACGTGGGCGGGCACGTCCGTGCGATGCAGGCCGATATCGTGGATGTGATTCGCCAGTTGCTCGATGCCGTCAAGCGGAAGCAGGAGGAACTGGAGGACGGGGGCGCCGGCGGAGGCGGCGGCGGAAACAGCCCGCTGCTGCCCGGTTCGGCCGAATTGAAGTTGCTGAAGGCGTGCCAGCTCCGCGTGAACGCGGCGACGGAGGCGATCGACGTGGACCGGTGGTTGCCGAGCGTCACGGTCGAGGAACTCAATCGGCGACTCGAGATGCTGCGAAAGCGACAAGAGCAGGTATCGGAGATGGCGCGGGCGATGTATGAGTCGATGACACGCGCTCAATGAGCGCGAGGTCCGGAGTGCTGGTCATGTTCTTGGGTTTGGTCTTGACGCTTGTTACGGCGGTTGCCTGGCCCGCGCCGCCGGAGGGCAGCGGCGTGGCGGTGGCGCCGGCCGTCGTGCCACAGGTGCCGGCGTCGCGCGTGGTTTCGGATTTCCTTAAGCACGTTGCCGCCGGCGCGGCCTATCCGCCGTCGGCGCGGGCGTTCGTGGCCAAAAACGCCGGACGCGCGTCGGACCGTCCGACCGCGTTCATTCACGAATCGCTGGCCGTGTTGTCGCCGGTGTTTAAGACGGCGCTGGACGACTACGACGGAGATCGCTACGAGCAGGCCGCGGACGGCTTTGAGACGCTGGCCTGGTCAGACGATCCGTTTCTGGCGGTGGCCGCGGCGGGGCTGGGGGCCGCGGCGTTGGTCGAGCTTGACCAGATCGAGCGGTGCGAGCGGATGTTGACGCATGTCATCAAATCTCACGCGCCAATCGATCGTTACACGCCGTCTCCGGGGGCGGTGCGGTTTATGGTCGGCTTTTGTCAGGTGCACAATCTCGAATACGACGCGGCAAAAAAGACGTTCGAAGCGTTTCTCCGCAGCGGGGCGGCCGGGGCGCCGGAACGCTTCCGGATCGCCGCGACCCAGATGTTAACCGAGCGGTCCCGGCGGTCGCCGGGCCGACTCGGCGATGTATACGACCTGATGCATTATGCCCGGCGGAAGCTGTCGCACGGCGAGACGGATGAGCTGGTTCAGACACGACAGACGGAGGCGGTCGGGCTGCTGGACGTCTTGATTGAGGAGGCCGAAGAGCAGGAACAACAGGGCGATGGGGACGGCTCCGGAGGCGGGGGGGGTGGGGGCGGTTCGCCGAGCGGAAACCGCGGGGGCGGGAGCGGGGCCAAGCGATCGACGCTGCCCGGCGGCGAGTCGCGCACGGGCCAACTCCGCAAGCGGCGTGCGCGGCCGGGCGAGGCGTGGGGGCGGATGCCGCCGAAGGCCCGCGACCAGATTCTGCAAAGCCTCCAGAAGCAGTTTCCGAGCCGCTATCGCGACCTGCTGGAGCAGTACTACGAACAACTGGCCCGGGAGACCGATCGACCGTGACGCCGATCCGCTGTGCCATGGTGTGTTGTCTGGTCGCTGGCGGGACCGCTTTCGCCGATGAGCCTGGCGTGCGCGTTCGATTAGAGACCCTCGACGGCCGCACCGTCGACGCCCGCGTGGTCCGGATCGAACCGGACGGGCGCGTCGTCGCGCGGACGGCGGCTGGCGATGCGGTTTTTGCGTTGGCCGACCTTGATCGCATCGACCGGCCGAACGCGGCGGGAGCCTCCGGCGTGGCCGACACCACGGGGCCGAGGTGCGTGTTTTTTCTGGAGGACGGGGGGCGGCTGGCGGGACGCTTTGTCGAGACGCTCGGTGCCGGCGGTGCGGGGCGGCGGCTTCGTGTAGGCATAGGTCTTAAACAGGCGGTCGATCTTCCATTTGACCGGATCGCCGGGATTCGGTTTGCCGCCGAGCGGCAGCCGGCGGGAGAGGACGAGTTTCAGACGCGGCTGGCCGCACGGGCGGCAGGACGCGATCTGCTGATCGTTTTGCGAAGTGGCAAGCCGGTGGTGTTGCCGGGCGCGATGGAGAGCCTCAGCCCGGAAGGCTGGTCGTTCCGGTTCGGACGCCGGACGCGGTCCGCCGCGCTGGAGCAGGCCTACGCGGTCGTCCTGGGGCGCGGCGCGGGCGGGGCTGCGTTGCAGGCGGCGATGCTCCGGCTGATACACGACGAACGTCTTCATGGGCGGATCGTGTCCGCGGACGCCGCCGCCGTGGTGGTGGACGCCGGGGCGATTGGAAGACTGGCGATCCCCTGGTCGAGGATCGAGCGGATCGATCTGGCCAGCGGTCGCGTCGTGTACTTGTCTGATCTGAACCCGATCGCCAGTGACGTCCGCTCGGTGTTCGGTACCGAGTGGCCGGTGCAGTGGGACCGAAACGTCACCGGCGGGGCGATCGCGCTGGACGGACGCACCTATCGCAAGGGCATCGGTGTTCATGCCCATGCGACGTTGACGTGGGAGCTGGAGCCGGGCTTCGAGCGGGTTTTGGCGGTCGTCGGGCTGGATGATTCGGTGCGTCCGCGTGGCAGCGTGGTCTTTCGCGTCCGCGGCGACGGCCGGCTGCTGTTCGAGTCTGACGAGACGACCGGCTCGGACCCGCCGCGAGCAATTGCCGTCGAGGTTGCGGGCGTTCGGCGGCTGACGCTGGAGTGCGACGAGAGCCGCGGCCTCGATATCGGGGACCATGCCGACTGGGCGAATGCGCGGCTGATTCGGAGCCAATGAGGCGGTGGGCTGCCTTGGTACCCGAGCCATTTTCGCGGTGACGAACCGTGAGTGGTGCGGGGCGGAGAGTTTCCATGACGCAGGTCTTCATGTGGGTTGCGCTCGCCGCCGCCGCGGCGGGGCAGTCGGAACCCGCGCCGGTCGAGCCGTCGCTGCTCGCCCGCGTGCGGGCCTACGAGCGTGCCCGCATCGAGGTGATCGACCGCGCCATGCCCTCGGTGGTGTGCATGTTTCCCAAAGGGAACCGATCGGGCGGCGGCTCCGGCGTCGTCATCGATCCCGAGGGCTATGGACTGACGAATTTTCATGTGGTAGCCGGGATGCTGAAGGACCGCGTCGGCGAAGGGGGCATGTCCGACCACCGGCTCTATCCCTTCGATGTGCTTGGCATCGATCCGACCGGCGACGTGGCCATGTTCAAGCTAAGCCGACCGGAGCCGTTTGCGTTCGCGGCGATGGGAGACTCGGACGACCTGCGGGTCGGTGACTCCACGCTGGCGATGGGCAACCCGTTCCTGCTCGCTGAGGACTACACGCCGACGGTGACGCTTGGGATTGTCTCGGGGCTGCATCGCTATCAGTGGGGCAGCGGCCGGGCGTTGCGCTACACCGACTGCATCCAGGTTGATACGTCGATCAATCCGGGGAACTCGGGCGGTCCTCTCTTTGATCTGGCGGGCCGCGTCGTGGGGATCAACGGCCGGGTGTCGATCGAGGAGCGGGGGCGTGTCAACGTGGGCGTCGGCTATGCCGTCACGATCAATCAGATACGGCGTTTTCTCCCGTCGCTCCGGGCGGGCCTGGCGACGCCGCACGCAACGGCGGGGTTCACGGTTCGCGATCGCGGCCGGCGTGTGGTGATCGATCAGATATTGGACAGTTCGCCGGCGTACCGCGCCGGGCTTCGACTGGGTGACGAGATCGCAACCTTCGGCGGGGCACAGATTCGCACGGCGAACCGTTTCGTGTCGGTGCTCGGCACCTACCCCGGTGGCTGGCCGGTCGAGGTGGCGTTCCGGCGACGCCGAGGGAGACCGACAGGCGGAGATGTCGAGACGTCGCGACGCGGTAGTGGGTCTGGCTCGGAGGGCGAGATGGAGACACGCGTCGCGGTGTTCCGCCTGGAGAATCTGCCGTTTCCAAAGGCCAAGGGCTCGCTCGGGGCCGAGGGGGCGTTTGATCCGCTCGCGCCGCATCCGGTGACGCAAGCGGCGAACCACCGTGCCGTCAGGCGGGCCTTGGCCATGTACCGGCGGGCGATCGGCCGGGCCGAGGCCCTGCGCGCGGTCCGGTCCGTCCATGTCCGGGGCGAACGGGTACGGGCTGGCGGCGCGGCGGCCGAGCCGGAGCCGCTGAAAGAGACAGATGCACGCACCGAGTCAGCGACAGATCGAGAGGCCGCGCGCCCGGCGGCCGCATCGCCCGAGGAAGGTGCGCTAGACGCGGCCGCGCTGGAACGGGCGATTCGCTGGGGGCTGCTGGATTTGGGAGTGGACCCGGTGGCCGCGGGCTGGACGGTGGTTGGCGGCGATGAGGTCCGCGGGCGCGTAGCGGTCGTGATCGAGCGATCGGTCGATGGGGGCGGCCGCCGGCGTGTGTGCTTTGATGATGCGGATGGGCGATTGCTGCGGGTTGCGTTTCGCGATCCGGCGTCGGGCCGCCGCGTGCGTTATGAATATGACGATTATCGCCGCGTGGGTCCGGTCAAGTGGCCGCATTGCCGCTGGTTGTACTTCGACGACACGCTGTACGTGGAAGACCGGTTCGAGGAAGTCCGGGTTTCGAGCAAGACCTCATGAAACCGTGGGTGATCTCATCGTGGGCGGTGGCGGTGTGTGTGCTGGCCGAGGCGGCGGCGAGCGGACTGGGCCACGCTCCGAACATTGCCCCCAACACGACCGCCGCCGCGGTCGCCCGGGCCGCGCCGGCGGTCGTCAAGCTCTACGGCGGCGGGATCAGCCGGACACACGGATACGGCACCGGCGTCATCGTCTCGCCGGACGGGCGGATTGTGACGACGCTGTCACTTCTCACCGGCAGCTCCAACGTCCGCGTGGTTCTCAGCGATGGTCGCACGTTTGACGACACCCGACTTGTTCGCTCCGACCGCTATCGGCAGCTCGCCTTGCTGAAGATCGAGGCGGCGGACCTGCCGTTCCTCAAACCCGGCGACAGCGATCACGTTCGTGTCGGTGATGCGGTCATCGCCCTCGGCAACTGGTACAAGGTGGCGGAAGGGGACGAGCCGATGTCGGTGACGCGCGGAATCCTGAGTCTGAAGACGAATCTGAACGCGCGGCGTCTGGCGCAGCCCTTTGATTATGCCGGCCCGGTGCTGGTCTGCGACGCCATCACGTCGAACCCTGGGGCGCCCGGCGGTGTCTTGATCGATCTCGAGGGACGTTTCATCGGCCTGATCGGCCGGGTGGTCGAGGCGGTCAATACCAACACGCGGTTGAACTATGCTCTCCCGGCCGAGCAGGTTGCTGCGTTCCTCGGCGGCGAGGACGCGCCGACGACGCAGGACACGCCGCTCAGAATGGCCGCCGCGGACCCTCGCGGATCGGCCTCTGGCGAGCGGCCGGCGCCGTGGCTCGGCCTCAAGCTGTCAAAACTCGGATATCGGCATGTGTCTGCGTATGTGGCGCGCGTGCGGCCCGGCGCGCCAGCGGCGAAGGCGGGCGTTCGCGCCGATGACCTGATCCTCGGGATCGGCGGGCGCCGGATTCCCGACGCCACCGCCTATCGCGAGGCCGTGGCCCGACTGACGCCCGGACAGGTCGTGCAGATGATCATCAAACGCGGCGATCGGGTCCTGCCCCTCCATGTGACGGTCGGAGAAAAGCCGTGATGTCTTTGCTTGCATTCGTGATGGCGTGCGCCGCGCTGGCGGTCGGGGCATCCGGCGGCGGACCGGAGGCGATCGACGCGGACCGTGCCCGCGCCGAAGTGATCCGCGCCGCGGTCGCGCGGGCCGAGCCGACCGTTGTCACCCTCGAAACCATCGGCGGGGCACAGCCGCTCGTCGGAACGCCCTCGGGCGGACCGGCGGCCGCGCCTGAGCGATTTCGGCTGGCGGATGGGCCGACGACGGGCATCCTCCTTTCACCGGATGGCCTGATCCTCACCAGCAGCGTGAACTTCGCCCGCAATCCCGCCATCATTACGGTGACGCTGGCGGACGGCAGCCGCCACGTCGGCCGGCGTCTCGGTGTCGACTACATCCGTAGACTGGCGCTGGTCCGGATCGACGTCGAGGGCCTGAGCGCGTGCGATTGGGTGGCGGTCGACGAACTGCGGGTCGGCCAATACGTGATCGCGTGCGGCCGCGGGCTGGGCGGCGAACACGTCGCGCCCTCGATGGGCATCCTGAGCGCGATCGGTCGGCGTAACGGAAACGCGGTGCAGACCGACGCCAAGACGTCGCCGGCGAACTACGGCGGTCCGCTGCTCGACATCGAAGGCCGGGTGATCGGCGTCATCGTCCCGATGGCCGGGGCGGGCGGCGTGCTCGCGGGGACGCAGTGGTACGACAGCGGCATCGGCTTCGCCGTGCCAAAGGATCGGATCGACGCCGTCCTGGACCGCCTCCGCGCGGGCGAGGTGATCGAGCGCGGCAAGATCGGCGTCGTGCTCGAGCCGGACGACGCCGACGCGGTGCCGTTCCTGGATGATCTGTTTCAATGGACCGAAGGAGTCAAGATAACAGCCGTCGCGCGGCGGTCACCCGCGGCGGAGGCGCAGCTCAAGCCGGGCGATCGGATCACGGCCCTCGACGGGCTGGCGACCGGCGACCTGCTTGAGATTCAGCGGCGACTGAGCGATCGGGCGGCCGGCGAGACCGTCACACTGACGATCAAGCGGCGCTGGCGTAAGGCGTTTGAAGTTGCGATCACGCTCGCCCGTCCGAGCGCAATCGGCGGGCTGGGCGACGAGCCGCCGGAGGTCTCGACCGAGGCGGATGGGCCGACCCCGGCGACGCGGCCGGCGTCCGATTGAACGCGGCCGGCGGACCGTCTATTTTTCGATGCGATTGGGGTCTTTGCGGCGTTCTTCCTCTTCCTTGATCTGCTTCTTAATCTCCTCCGTGTCGTCCTTCGAGAAGCGTTCGAGGTGCTCGATGATTTCCGGGTTGTACATTCTGATCTTGAGGAAGTAGTTTTCGTCGGGCACGTGTTTGTCGCGTGAGACGTATTTTTCTACCCAGGAATTCCAGTTGTTTTCGATGCGTCGTTGGACCTCGATGGGGAACTGCGATTCCCACGCGCGGGTGTGATCGCCTTGGTAGGTCGTCTGGCGGTCTGCGCCGACACGCTTCGAGAGATCGAAGATCGAGCGGAAGTCGCGCCGGCCCTTCTTGCCGCCGCTCATCATGTAGGCGGCGAGCGACCATGCCTGGCAGTAGTTGAAATATCCCTGAGCCGAGGTCATGTCCTTGCCCCACGTCTCGGCGGTGATGGTCCAGACGTAATGAAAGTCCTTCCACTTATCGGTGCCGTGGATGCGCCGGATGAAGGGGGCGTAGCGACCCCGGTTGGGGATTTCCTCGAAGTTTTCGTCGACTGTTTTGTCGAAATCCCAGTATTCGAAGACGGTGGCGTGGCCCTCGTTCCACCAGCGGGGGCAGTCGACGGGGACGCCGATCTTCATGCCGCGAAAGAGCGTGTTGCCGAGGCGAAGCTGGAGCTCCATGTGGGCGGCCTCGTGCTTGAGGGTCCCCTTGGGCCACTTGGAGAAATCGGTAATGCCGCCGGTGAACTGCTGCAGGCGGTAGCGCCGTGCGGGCCAGAAGGGGCCGCGGTCGCCCATGAGATGGACGACGGGCGTGAAGAAACCACCGCTACCCGGTGCACCGCCATTTTTCATATAGGTCTTCTGATCGGCGAAGATGATGACTTCGATCTTCTCACGAAGGTCGGCGGGCTGGCCCACCAGCTTCCGGTAAGCCTCGCTGTATTCGCGGTGCAGCATCTCCATGTACATCGCGGCGTTGGCGGTGAACTCCCGGTCGATGTCGCTGCGGACGATGAACGGATGACCCTTGTAGGTCCAGAGCCGAACCGTCTCGCCCTCGCCGTTGACGAAGTGTCCGCCGTTGATGTCACCGTGCTTGTCCTGTCGGATTCGCTTCAGGAGGCGCGCAAAACGTTTATCGTAGGCCTTGTCGGACTCTTTGCGCTGTTGTCCCCAACGGATCTTCGTGTCGGCGGACTCTTCCGGTTTTTTCGATGGGTTCTTCTTCTTGTGCTTCTTCTTTCTTTTCTTCCTCTTCCTCTTCCTCTTCGTCTTCTTCTTTGACGAGCCGGGCGGGGCGGTCGCAAATCCGTTGGGGGCGGCGCTGCCGGAAGCCGTCGCGCCGATCGCCGGCCCCCCACTGGCCAGCAGGACGGCCGCGATGATGATGACCCACGCCTTCAATCCGATGCGAAATAAGGTTTTCATGGCAGCCTCACAGACGGTCCCCACGCCCGACGGGAGCGTGATCAGATCGAGCGCTGTCCGGCAGCCCGGTCCTCTCGCACCGGACGCCGCGAACGCGGCTCCAGAAGCTCCCGCCTGATGTATTGTAGCCGACCCGGGACCCATCTTGTCAAGTGCCGGCGGAGTGGGTTTGGGGCGTGCTGGGAGGGTCACCGGTTACGGTCTCGCTGGTGGAGAGTGCGGGGTGCCACGAGCGGCTTGCCCGCCAGCGCCACATGGGCCGAACGGGATCAGGCCGCCTCATCGACGGTGTCCCGTTCAGCCGCACCGTCGCGCACAGGCCCGGCCGCGCGGCGGTCCACAATGGCCACGTCCGTTCACAGCAGGGTTGGCGCCGGCAAGACCGCCGCGAGCCGGCCGGCCTTCGAGTTGCGGTCGTCTGACGCTGCTGCGTCACGGCCGCGGATTAGAGGACGATGACGGCCGGACGGGGCCACAGCGCGAAGGTGAATCCCGTCGAGTTGCGGCGTGCGGATTGCAGGGCCGGGTGCGGCCGCGTCGTCCGGCGCACAGCGGACCCGGCGGGGCCGCACGCACGGCCGCGCCAGCGTGGCCGTGGCACGCTTCTTGGCGCAATCTTCACATCGGGCTCATCGGTCCATAACGCCGCGGCGGTATCGTGATTCGCAGTGGTCGTCCTCCTTCGTCTCGGTGTGCCTGCATCTGGGCGAAGGCATGGCGCGCGTCGCCGAAGCCAATGTGGTGGGTTACCTGAATCTCAAACTGAAAGGACTTCTTCCATGCATCGCTCTCACCCTGTCGCCGGATTTCAGGCGCGATCCATGTCACGCGCACGAATCTCCGCCCGCTTGGCCGCATGTGGCCTCGGGCTGTCTTTGATGATGCCCGGCCTGTCGTGGGGGCAGACCCGGCTTTCCGGACAGGTCCGGATTGACGGTTCCAGCACGGTGGCGCCGATCACGATGGCGACGGCCGAGCTGTTTCGGGCCAGTCAGCCGCGCGTCCGTGTCACGGTGGGCATCTCCGGAACCGGTGGTGGCTTCAAGAAGTTTCTCGCGGATCGCTCCGACCTGCGCACCGACATCAGCGACGCCTCCCGGCCGATCAAGAAGACGGAGCTGGCACGAGCCGCGCGGTCGGGCGTCGAGTTCATCGAGGTGCCCATCGCCATCGACGGCGTGTCTGTGGTGGTGCACGCGGGCAATCATTTCTGCGACTCGTTGACGATCGCGGAGTTGAAGCGGATCTGGGAGCCGGCCAGCCGAATCACCAACTGGAAGCAGGTTCGCAAGGGATTCCCCGATCTGCCCATGAAGCTCTACGGCCCCGGCACCGACAATGGCACGTTTGACTACTTCACACATGCCATCGTCGGAAAGGAGGGTGCCTCCCGAAGCGACTATACCGCCAGCGCCACGCCCAACGTCCTGGTCCAAGGCATCGCCGGCGACCGCGGCGCGTTGGGATACTTCGGCTACTCCTACTACGCGGCCAACAAGACGAAGCTGAAGGTCCTGGCGATCGACAACGGAGACGGTCATCCGATCGCGCCGTCGCTGGATGTCATCCGCAGCGGGAAGTATCGCCCGCTGTCGCGTCCGCTGTTTCTGTACATCAACAAGAACGCCGCCAAACGACCCGAGGTGGTGGCGTTTCTCGACTTCTTTTTTGATCACGCGAAGTCCATCGTCGAACACCCGAGCGTCAATTATGTGGCCCTGTCTGACAAGCTGTACGACATCTCGCGTCAACGCCTGAAGCGCGGGATCGTCGGCTCGGCCATGGCTCAGGCCAAGGAGGAGGGTTCCAAGGACCTGGTCGCGCTATACGGCGATCAGTAGGCGGACCGCAAGCGGGAAAGAGGACTGGGGAGGGCGCATGACTGGCAGGCGGCAGCGCTGGCAGGAGGGGATCATCCGCTCAGGGCTGCTCGTCTGCGCCCTCCTCACGATATTGACGACCGTCGGGATAATCTGGGTATTGACGACCGAGTCGGCCGCCTTGTTTCGATCCGTGTCGCCTTGGGAGTTCTACCTCGGCCGGCGTTGGGCACCGCTGCTCGAACCCCGTTCTTATGGAATCCTGCCGCTCGTGTGCGGCACCTTTCTCGTGGCGGGCGGGGCGCTGGCTCTGGCTGTGCCGATCGGCGTCGGCACCGCCCTCTTTCTCAGCGAGTACGCCTCCGCCCGGTTCCGCGGCATCGCCAAGCCGCTGTTGGAGATTCTGGCGGGCATCCCCACCGTGGTGTACGGGTTCATCGCCCTGACCTTCGTGACCCCCTATTGCCTTCAGCCGCTGTTCAAGGGCGCCGAGGTGTTCAACGCCGCCAGCGCGGCCATCGTGGTCGGGGTGATGATCCTCCCCACGATCGCCTCGCTCTGTGACGATGCCTTCCGGGCCGTGCCCACCTCGCTCCGGGAAGCGGCCTTTGGCCTGGCCGCCACGCGCCTGGAGGTCTCGACACAGGTCGTGTTACCGGCCTCGCTCTCCGGCGTCGGGGCCGCCATCTTGCTTGCCCTCGGCCGCGCCATCGGAGAGACCATGGCCGTCACGCTGGCCGCGGGCATGACGCCCAAGTTGACCCTCAACCCGCTCGAAAGCATCCAGACCATGACCGGCTACATCGTCCAAGTCAGCCTTGGAGACA
This sequence comes from Phycisphaerae bacterium, assembly GCA_046754505.1. Lineage (GTDB taxonomy): Bacteria > Planctomycetota > Phycisphaerae > UBA1845 > UTPLA1 > JAPULF01. The sequence goes on from JBHHVX010000050.1 coordinate 21,328, forward strand.
CCCCGGCCGGGTCCATTGCGTATCAGTCCATCTTCGCGGTCGGGTTTACCCTCTTTCTGATTACCCTGCTGATCAATCTCGCGGCCCATCGAGTGATGAAGCATTTCCGCGAGGCCTATGAATGACCCTCGATGCCGCTCTATTCCGACCCCGATTGAACCGCCGCCGCCACGTCGGCCGGCTGTTCGCGGGCCTCTTCATCATCATGACCTTCTTCGGCATGGCGGTGCTCAGCATCCTGATCTACCGGATTGTCCAAGACGGATGGCCCTGGCTTTCGTGGAAACTCATTCACAACTTTCCATCGGTGTTGTTTCCCCGGGAAGCGGGGGTCAAGAGCGCTCTCTGGGGGACGCTCTGGATGATCGCCCTGACGATCCTGTTCGCGGTCCCCACGGGAATCGGGGCAGCCGTCTATCTGGAAGAGTTTGCCCCGAAGCACGCCTTTGTCCGGCTGATCCAGATCAACATCGCCAATCTGGCCGGCGTGCCATCGATCGTCTACGGCATGTTGGGGCTGGCGGTCTTCGTCCGCTTCATGGAAATGGGGCGCAGCGTGCTCGCCGGCGCGATGACGATGAGCCTCTTGATCCTGCCCGTGATCGTCATCGCCAGTCAGCAGGCCCTCGCCGCGGTACCCCAAACCATGAGGCACGCGGCCCTCGCTCTGGGCGCCACGCGCTGGCAGGTCGTCTGGTCCCATGTCCTGCCGGCCGCCGCGCCCGGTATCGTCACCGGCGTCCTCCTGTCCGTGTCCCGCGCCTTGGGCGAGACGGCGCCGCTGATCATGATCGGCGCACTAAGCTACGTCGCGTTCGTGCCGGAGGGACCGCTGGATGAGTTCACGGTCATGCCCATCCAGATATACGACTGGTGCGTCCGGCCGCAGGAGGTGTTTCACCACCTTGCGGCGTCCGCGATAGTCGTGCTTCTGGGTGGACTGTTATTGCTGAACATGGCGGCGATTGGCATTCGCCTCGCCTTTCAGAGGAATCGTGCGTGGTGACCTTGATCGACTCTCCATCCCGTCGTCATCCCCGCGTCCAGCCCTCGGAGCAGAGTAGGCCGGTCGGAGGAGACACCGCTGTGCCGCATGAACCCATTCTGCGCGTCGAACACCTGTCGATCGCCTACGGCCGTCAAACGGCCGTGCGCGACGTCTCGATGGACGTGGCGGCCCGTCAGGTCACGGCCATCATCGGTCCTTCAGGTTGTGGCAAGAGTACCTTGTTGCGTTCCATGAATCGCATGAATGACCTGCTTCGATCGGTGCGTGTCGAGGGCCGGCTCCTCTTCCAAGGAGAAGACATCTACGGCCCGCGCACCGACCCGGTCGATCTGCGGCGGCGGATCGGCATGGTGTTCCAGAAACCAAACCCGTTCCCCAAGTCCATCTTCAAGAACGTGAGCTGGGGAGCGAGAATCAACGGCTATCGGGGGGATATGCGCAAATGGGTGGAGGAATCGCTTCGTCAGGCCGCCCTGTGGGATGAGGTGCGTGACAAGCTCCATCGCAGCGCCCTCGAGTTATCCGGTGGGCAGCAGCAGCGGCTGTGCATTGCCCGGGCCATCGCCTTGCGCCCCGAAGTCCTGTTGATGGACGAACCCTGCTCCGCGCTCGATCCGATCGCGACCGCCCGAATCGAAGACCTGATCGATCGCCTCAAGGACCGCTATACGGTTGTCTTAGTGACCCACAACATGCAGCAGGCCGCACGTGTCTCGGATCGGACGGCTTTCCTCTATATGGGGCGTCTCGTCGAGATCGACGAGACCGCCCGCCTCTTTACAAAGCCGAACAACCCGCAGACGCAGGACTATATCACCGGCCGTTTCGGATGATGCCATGACCGCTCATTTCGTAGACTTACTCGATGCGTTGCACCGCCGGTCACTGCGCATGGCCGAATTGGTGGAGGATGTCCTGTCCGAAGCCTGTGAGGCCGTCTTCCAGCCGGACGACGGCCTCGCCCGCCGCGTCATCCGGCGCGACCGCGAGGTGGACGCTGCCGAAGTCGAGGTCGAGACCGAGGTCATTCGCCTGATGGCCCTGTATCAACCGGTCGGCTCCGACTTGCGGCTGCTCTGCACCGTCCTGAAGATCAACAATGACCTGGAGCGGATTGCCGACTGCGCCGTCAACATCGCCGAGCGGTCACGTCACATCGACAGTGAGTCCATGCCCGACGTCGGCAAGGACCTCAAGGTCCTGGGGCCTGCGGTGCAGCGGATGTTGCATAACGCCATGTGGGCCTATACCGCGGAGGACGAAGACGCCGGGCGACAAGTCATCACCGACGACCGAGCGGTCGACGGCCTCTATGGTGAACTGGTTCGCAAGGCCGTGATCGAAGGTTCGCAGGCATCCGATAGCATCGCCGCGTATCTCGACCTGCTCTCGGTTGCGAAGAACCTGGAGCGCATTGCCGACCACGCGACAAACATCGCTGAAGACGTGATCTACTTGGTCACCGGACGAATCGTCCGACACCGGAAGGAATCTCCGGAGTTGCCCGGGTAGGCCTCGTATCCTGCGTGCGCCCAACGAAAAACGCCCGGTGTGCGAGGCACACCGGGCGCGTTTCAAGTCAGAAAACAGAGTACGCCGGCGGAGCGGATTACTCCGCTCCGGCATCGGCCCGAAGGCCGACCGAGTATGTGCTGACTAATCAAGGCCGAGCATCCCACATCGGATCGTTGCCGACCCGGCGTAGGGATACACTGCCTCGTCCAGGTATCCCCTAGAAAGGAGGTGATCCAGCCGCAGGTTCCCCTACGGCTACCTTGTTACGAC
>JBHHVX010000051.1:0-24106 GCA_046754505.1 Phycisphaerae bacterium
CACGGGGCGTAGCTCAGCCTGGTCAGAGCGCTGCGTTCGGGACGCAGAGGTCGGAAGTTCAAATCTTCTCGCCCCGATTGCTGAGGTCACGTCCTTGCAGGATTCTCTGTTGATGACCTCGGACGGACCGGAATCGCGAACGTGTCGCAAGCCTGCGTTGTATCGCCCGGTGCCTCCGGACCGCAGCGCCTACGACCGCAGATCCGGTTCCCGGCCGGCCTGTAACTGTGAAACTGCTTGTCGCAGAGATGAGACCTCCTCTTCGAGTGCGGAAACGCGGGCCGCCAGGCCGGCCTGGTCGGATGACGTGTCCGCGGCGTCCGGGGCAATTGCCACGGACGCCGTGGCGGTCGGCTCGATCTCTCCGCCCAGCAGATGCGCGAAACGGCGGGCTGACTGCCCCGGCTGACGCGGCAACTCGACTACCATCGGCGGATCGGCCTTCGCCAGCCCCGCGAGGACTTCGCCGACGTGGTCGGTGGCGTCCAGCCGGGTCATCCGCGAGCCGCGCGTCCGCAATTCACCCACGGTCTGCGGTCCCCGCAGCATCAACTCGGCCATGATGGCCCGCTCGGACGAGTCCCAACCCAGGCGCTGTTCCACCTCGTGCCGGAAACGATTGACACGCGAACTCCGATCGGGCGGGGCCTGAGCAACGAGTTGCCATTCCGTCAGGCCATGCAGTGCGGCGCCAATCTCGCCCTCGGTCAACTGCATCACGGGGTGCCGGTTGGACTTCTGGTTGGCCGCGGCCGTGATGGCGTTCAGCGTCATCGGATAATACGCGGGCTGCGTCATGCACTTCTCGATCAGCACGCCCAGCACACGCAGCTCCGCGGGTTTCAGGATCATGGCCATCGTTCAACGGGCTCCTTGCCAATGGTTCTCGATGAGCCATTGTAAAGGACCCGATGCGGAAATGTCATCGAAGCTCCGGGCCGCTCCGCGAGCCGAAGGCGTGATAGAACCGGCAGGACGACGTATCACGGGGCACTGGCGGAAAAGTCAAAAAGTCAAAACCTCGGAACACGTCAAAACGCCGAAATGGCCGCTCCCTCACGGTCGCGGTTCTGACCCGACGTGGCTCTGACCAGGCGGGCGTCTTCTCACGCATGCTCTGCCGATAGCGACGACGACAGTCGGCTGCCGGCGGTGGCGGGGGGTGGAATCCGGACCGGGCGCTGGCGCCCGCCCGTGCACCGCATGACGCGAGGACGGTTGGCCGCCGGTTGGGGCGTGGTGTCCATGAACTGCTGAAACCAGAGTTCCAGACATAGAATGCCCCACATCAAGCGACTGAACTTGCCGGTTCGGGTCAACTGGCGTTCGAGTTCGGCCGTGCGGTAGAGTCCGCGGCTTCGAGCAGCGGACCCGAGGAGCGTGTCGCAGACGAAATCGCGGATCGGCCCCCTGATCCAGTCGTTGAACGGCACCGGAAAGCCCATCTTGTCGCGGCGGTTGAGCACGCGATCGGGCACGAGACCCTGCACGGCCTCGCGGAGGACGTGCTTGCTGCGGCCGCCTTCGAATCGCATAACCGGCGGCATGCCGGTGACCAGTTCGGCGATGCGGTGATCGAGCAGCGGCACGCGCGATTCCAGCCCGACGCCCATGCTGACGCGATCCTCGACATGCAGCAGCGCGGGCAACAGCGTCGTCATGTCGAAATGCGTCATGCGGCTGAAATAGCTGGTGGCCGCAGGCTTGCGGAACACCTGTCTAAATCGGTCGTAGGCCCGGTCCCGGTCGCTGGGCCTCCAGGCGTCCGCGGTCAGGACCTGATCCAGTCCCTCGTCGCGCGTGACGAGCTGGAAATAGCGGCGGTCCATGTCATCGAACAGGCCCCGTTGCCAGAATCCCTGGAGCATCGGGAGATAGGTCCGCAACATGGGGAGATGCGGCTGAATGGCCTCCCAGGTCACCACATATCGATCGGACCGCTGCGTGCCGAAGATCGCTCCCTTGAGGCACTGCTCGAGGTAGGCGACGAGATAGCGGGCATAGCCGCCGAACAACTCATCGCCTCCCTGTCCGCCGAGGCAGACCTTGACCGACTCGGACGCGAGACGAGAGACGCAATACTGCGGGAAAAGACCCGGTCCGGCCGCGGGTTCGTCCATGAGCCGAATCAGTTGCGGCATCAGACGGCAGAAGTCGTCGGCCGTGGGTCGGACCTCGTGATAGACCGCGCCGGCCCGCTCGGCGACGAGCCGGGCGTAGGAAGACTCGTCATACTCGGGGCCGGCGTCAAACGCCCCGCAGAATACGTGAAACGCGCCGGGATAGCGCGGAGCCGCCAGTGTCGTGACGACCGAGCTGTCCGTCCCGCCGGAGAGATAGGCCCCCAGCGGCACGTCGGACCGCAGTTGAAGCGTCACCGATTCCTCGAGCAGCCGCCTCAGGCGGTCACGAAAGTAGTCAAACGTATGGTGTTCGTCGATCGTCACACCGAAGTCCCAGTAGGACCGAATGGCCGGTCGGGCGTCGTCGAACGGACGGAACATCAGATGGCAGCCCGGCTCCAGCCGGTGGACGTCGCGAAAGAGCGTCCGATCCTCCATCGTGAACTGATAGGTGAGATACTCGGTCAGGGCGTCGGGGTTCACGCGGGGCCGGCACAGGCCGCCGGCCAGGAGCGCCTTGATCTCCGACGCGAATCCGAACCGCCGTCCGTCCATCGTCCAGTAGAGCGGCTTGATGCCGAGGCGATCGCGGGCGAGAAACAGGCGTGCGCGGCGGGCGTCCCAGATGGCGAACGCGAACATGCCGTTTAGGCGTTCAACACAGGCCTCACCGAGGTCCTCGTAGAGGTGTATAATGACTTCCGTATCGCTTTGGGTGCGGAAGGTGTGGGTCGCTTCCAGATCCCGCCGCAGCTCGACGTGATTGTAGATCGCGCCGTTGAAGACGATCCAGACCGTGCCGTCTTCGTTCGACATCGGCTGGGCGCCGGTCGGGAGGTCGATGATCGCCAGGCGGCGGTGCCCCAACCCGACCGGCCCGTCGACCTGGATGCCCGTCCCGTCCGGACCGCGGTGGGCGATCGCGTCGGTCATGGCCTCGATCGTGGCGCGATCGACCGCGCCGTCCGCCGCGCGGATCAGGCAGCCGGCGATGCCGCACATGGCTTCATCTCCGGGCGGGTTGCGCGGTTCGGGCGGTTTCGAGCCTTGAGATGTTCGATGCGGCGTCGCCATTGCCGGCGACGCAGGCCGAACCAGGGGCTGTACTTGAGCGCCAGCGTGAGGTAGCCCCAGGTAGTCGGACGGCAGGCCATCTTGCTCTCACTCCGCTTGCGATCATAGCGAAGCATGTGGGCGACTTCGCCGAAGCGTGCCCCGAGCATGTCGAGCTTGACCAGCTTCTCGAGCGTGCACGAGAACCCCAGATGCTTCTGTTCGATGAAGGCGTTGCCGTAGAGGTCGAGGGCGTCTCGGAGAATCTCCCAGCGATAGGCGCGGTAGCCGGACGAATAGTCACGGATCCCGCGTATGGGAAACATCGCTCTCATGAACAGGCCGGCGCCGCGGCTGAGCAACTTGCGAACGCCGGTCAGCCCGCTCTCCCCGCCGCCCGGCTGATAGCGCGAGGCGATGACCACGTCGCACTCGGCACGGATCCGCCGAACCAGAGACGGGATGCACGCCGGATCCTGGGTGTCGTCGCAATCCATCCGGACGATGACGTCGCCCGGACCGCCCTCGGCGACGCAGTATTCGATCCCGTCGCGAATAGTCTCCCCGAGACCGCGATTGATCGGGTGCGTGACCAGCTCGACCGGATAGGCCTTGCGCAGGATGTCGGCACGCTCGGCGGTGCGGTCGGTGCTGCCATCGTTGACAATGACGATTCTGGTAAGCAGTGCGGCGGCGGAAACCGCGTCCTCGATGCCCGGAATGAGCGAGGGGAGGGCGTCCTGCTCGTTGTAGGCGGGAAGGAGAACAAAGAGCGTCATCGTGGACCTCACGCATGGCCGAGCCGCCTCCGAGCGCACCGCGCGCGGAGCCGGCCCCACGTTGCGTGTTTATCGTCGATGCAGGACGGGTTTCGCCGCGCATTTTCTGCCATCCCGGCCGTCCCGCCGGAGCGCGGCCTCTGCACGGCCCGGCGCATTGTGGCGCCAACGCTGAACTGCCGCGCCGACGAGCGCTGCGGCGGCGCAGACGCTGAACAGGTACAGGGGAAACCGGCCGGCGACGTTGTACATGAGGTAGCCGGAGTGCACGAGAAGCGGCGGCAGCGCCAGTGGCATTACCGTCAGACACAGGAAGACCGCCCGGCGCGGGAGGCCGGCCGACAGTCCGCCCACCCAGACGACGATCCAGAACAACCGCCACACAGTGTCCGTCCAGTGGTCGAGGATCAGCGAGCTGGCGTCGTGTTTTTGCCAGGGGTTGAGACAAGACCATCGCCAGAGTCGCCGGGCGAGAAGCCGAGCCACGCCGCCGGAATGGTTGGCGCAGATCCGTATCAGATCCGCTCGCACGATCGCCTCATACTGCGGCGTGCAGGGAACCACGGCCGGATCAATCTGTCGCGCGAACTGGAACTGCAACGCGTCGCTCCACTCTCCGACCGGCTCGGCATCCGGCGGCACCTCACTCGACGGCACGAACGAGGGATACAGTCGGTGCTCGCGGTCCCGAGCCCCGCCGAATTCCATGAGCCCGCAATGCAGGGCGTGCTACACGACGTGCCGTGTGCCGCCCAAGGCTGCAACCGGTAGCATGGCCGCCAGCATGGTGCCGGCCAGGCAACCGGCCGCCCGGATCCGGGCACGCCGCGCGGCCTGCGGCTTCACCAATCCTGTCGGCCAGACGAACACGACAAGAAAACTCAGGGCCACGAGCGCAGAACCGCCGCGGAACAGGTTGCAGACGGAGATGCCCGCTACGCACAGCGCCAGCCACACCGCAGGGGCCCGTCCGGCCCGTCCCATCAGCGTCATTGCTGCGAGAAGCAGGATGGCGGCGTACACGGGAAACATGTAGACGTCACCTGAAAAAGCGACGAAGCGCACGTTTCCTGCCAGAAGATATATCATGCACAGGCCGAACGCGTGGGGACGGCTCAGCAGCGCGGTGAGCACGGCGTAGAGCAGCAGCAAGGCCCCGGCGTCCGTGAGCGCCAGCAGGATATCATACAGAGGTGGTGGTTCCTCGGGCTGGGTGGCGTCCGGCGCGCCCGCGGAGGGCGTCACGCGGAACACGAGACCCAGCAACAGAGCCATGCCGGGATCATCACCGAGGCGAGCCTCCCGCACGGTCCGCACAACGCCCACGCCGCGGGCGATCCGCCAGCCTGCCGGCAGCATGTGCTTGATCCGGTAGTTTTCGTTGCGCTTGCTCGGAAGCAGAACATGCGTCGCTGCGACCACGAGCACCAGCGCCACCGTCCAGCGGTCCGTCAACATGAACCGGATCAGTCGCATGGGGGCGTGCCTCCGGTTGCCGGCCGCAGCGGACTGACTCGACGCACACCGGAGCGGTGCCGGGCGTGCACCGTAACGATGTCCCACAGTGTCAAGGGGACGACCAGCCGGTGAAGGACGCGCCCGCCGGGCACCCGGGGCGTGCGGTGCCCCAGAGAAGACGCGAGTCGTTCAACCAGATAATGGGCCGTGTACCAACCGACCTCCCGCTCGACGCGGACGACCTCCAGTCCCGCACGCTTCAGCAGACGCCGCAGGGCCGGCAGCGAGAAGAACCACAGGTGCTCGGGGACTCGGAACAGGTGCCAGAAACGACCGCTCAAGCGGGCTGCGACCGACGCCACATCCCCGGTGCTGAGGCTCAGCACGCCCTCCGGCTGAAGCCGGTCGGCCAACTCCAGAAGGGCCTCGTCGGGATGCGGCAGATGTTCGAGCGTATCCCACATCGTGATGAGGTCGAACGGACCTCCCAGCGGCCGGAGTTGGGACGCGTCAAGCGGCCCGGTCCGGATGTCCTGGTCGAGGCGCTCCCGGCCATATCGCGCGGCGAAGTCTGAGACGTCCAGTCCGCGACTCCGGAGGCCCGACCGCCCCGCCTCGCGCAGAAAGAAACCCGGCCCGCAGCCGACGTCGAGCAGCGTGTTCGCTGCGGGGGCCAGCCGTCGCAGTCGCCGCAACCGCTTACGGTGGGTCCAGACCGTGGCCGCCGCAGCCACAAAGTAGTCGTCATAGCCCGCCGGCGTATCCGGATCTGTGAAGTAGGATTCTCCGTATAAATCACTCGGGGCGACCGCCGGGCCGACGGTCCACGCCAGCAGGCAGCGGGAGCATTGCCGGATCGTGTAGGAGCCGAGCCGCAGGATCGTGCGTCCCTGTTGCCGGCCGCAGGCGAGGCACGATCCGGCTCGCACCTCAGGAGACTGCCGTACTTGCACGTTCGGGTGACTCCGCTCCGGCGGTGCGCAAACCTGACAGGTTGGGTGCCGGCGGACACCGGCGCGGGCGTGGCACCCGTCGAGGCCGGGATGCCGAAATCGCCGCCTCTGTCGAGAACCCCACCGCCTCGGCCACCAGATACGCAGGGCGCTGTTTCACTTCCTCGTATGTCCGCCCCAGGTACTGTCCCATCAGCCACATCGCCATCAGTTGAAAGCCGCCCATGCCCAGCACGACCGCTATGAGAGATGCCCAGCCGCTGACCGCGCGGAAGCCGCCCGGCCAGTGCAGCAGATGCCCGAGCACCACGACCAACAGACACGCGCCGGACAGCAGCGAGAAGAGCAACCCGGCGATGCCCATGTACCGCAACGGTCGAACCGAGAAGGACAGCACCCCGTCGGTTATCAGGCGTAACAGCTTCACAAGCGTATATTTTGGCTTTCCGGCGCGGCGGCGGTCTTCGTCATAAGGGGTGACCGCCTGCTGGAAGCCGATCCATCGGGCCAGCCCGCGATTGAAGCGTCCATATTCACGCAACGCGCACATCGCCCGCGCCGCCCGGCGATCATACAACCGGAAATCTGCGGATTGCGGAACGATATCAACGTCACAGAGCCGCCGAAGCACGGCATAACCGAGCCCCCGGCAGCCGCGCCGCCACACGCCGGGCGTGCGGACCGAACGGCGCACGCCGTGGACCACGTCCGCGCCCGCCTCCCACGCGCGCACCATCGCCGGAAGCGCCTCCGGCGGATGCTGCAAATCCGCATCCATCGTCACGACCAAGCGGCCCTCGGCGTGATCCAGGCCGGCCAGGATCGCGTTCTGATGTCCGAACGTCCGCGACAGATGCAGAAGCTACACGCGCGCGTCGCGGGCGCTCAGGCCCCGCACGCGCTCACACGTCCGATCTCGGCTGCCGTCGCTGACGAAGACGATCTCGAAACGGTCGGTCAGGTCCTCCAGCGTCCGCAGCAGCCGCTGCGCGAGCGGCTTGATGTTGCCCTCCTCATTCAGGGCCGGGATGACCACGCTGAGGAACGGTGCCGCGTCCGCACGCCATCCAACGATGCCGGAACTGCGGTGCGTGCGGATGGACTTCGTTTGCATGACGACCTCGCAAGGTCTTAAGGGGGCGCTGTCTCGTCGGCTCATTGCCTTTATCGGTCGGGCGGAGTGGTTTGGGCCTGCCGTTTTGCGTAGACGTCACCGCCGACGGCCGCTCGGGCTGCTGGGGTCCCCGTCAGACTCCGCATCCGACGCGCCAGCGCCCGTGAGAGTCGCACGGCTTCCCGCTTGCCGAGATGACTGCCGTCATAGGTGGCGTAGCCCGCGCGATCGATGGCAATCCAAACGCCGCCCGCGTGCTCGAGGGCCGCAACGAACGCGGCTTCATCGAAGTCGCTGCAGTCGCGTTCGATCTCAAACACGACCTCGGCGATTGGAAAACGGAAGGCATAAACATCGATGCCGGCGGCACGCCACTTTCGAACGAAGCGCAGCAGCGTTTGGACGATGGCGGCGTCCACGGTGTTCTGAGCGTACACCGCGCGCCGCCGCTTCAGGTACGTCGCCGATCCTGTGCTACGGTCTACGGCCATCCAGCCGTCGGCACGATAGTCGTAATCCGAATCGACGGTGCTTTGGGGAGCAGCGCCGGTCGCCACGAGACGGCGGATCACCTCATCCACCGGCATCGGTCGCAGAAACCGGAGCGATTCCCTGGCATACAGCCCGGCCAGTGATTGATACGGCAACCAGCGGCGGCGGTACTCGAACTCGTTGTTCTTGACTGCCACGGGGGTCAGGGAGTAGGGCGTGATGCCCAGCAGGATCACCCTCCGGGAGCTGTTCGGATCCAGTACCGCCTCAATCGCTGCCAGATAGTCCTCCGAGTAGCCGACCGACTCGAAGCCGAAGTTGAGGAGGCGGCAGCCGCTCAGCTCGGTCTCCATGACCTCGGGCGCAAGGCCTCGGCAGGCGCGTGAATCTCCCGCGATCACACCGTCGGCGCAGTGTCGCCACGTGATCTTCGTTGCCCAGAACAGATCGCGCCGCAGGCCCTCGGCGTCTTTCGGGCCGTGCCGCACGGCCGTGACCGCCACCAGCGCCGCGGCGAAACAGAGCGTGATAACGATGCGATAGCGAAGGATGCGGTTCATAGGCGCCTCAGAACTGGAAATAGATGAACGCATTGCCCGGACCGCGGAGAAAAATGCACGCCCAGATGAGGGCCGCCAGCGCGGCGGGCTGAAGCAGCGGCCGCAGGTTCCACGCGGGCCACCGCGCGGAATCGAGACCCAAGTGTAGATAGAGGTGGTACAGCCCCATAGCCGCCACCGGCAGCAGGTCCCGCCAGTGGATCAACTCGCGGATCGGCTCCGGGTCGAGGCGGCCGACGTTGAACATCAGCGCCAGCACGGACCAGGCCTGTCCGAATGATTCCGCTCGGAAGAACACCCATGCGACGACAATCAGCACAAACACGAGGGCCGTGGCGAGGTGGCGTCCGCCGGGCAGACGGGCCAGCCGCCGGGGCCAGTCGGTCAAGCGTTCAAGTGAAAGATAGAGGGCATGCAGCGCCCCCCAGCCGACGAAGGTCCAGGCGGCCCCGTGCCACAAGCCCGAGACGACCATGGTGATCCACATGTTGACATGGGCCGACCGCGCCCCGCGGCGCGATCCGCCCAGCGGAATATAGACATAATCGCGGAACCAGGTGGACAGTGAAATATGCCATCGCCCCCAGAAGTCTCGAAGGCTGGAAGCGATGTAGGGATGGTTGAAGTTGAGCGGAAAATCATAGCCCATCCAGCGGGCCAATCCCCGGGCGATGTCGCTGTAGCCGCTGAAGTCTCCGTATATCTGCAGGGCGAACATCGTCATGATGACCCACCAGTATAGACCGGAATCTACAACAGTGGTCGCGCCGAAGGCGGCGCCGACGACCGGGGCCAGCGTGTCCGCGATGACGACCTTCTTGAAGTAGCCGTGGACGATCAGCCGCAGCCCCTCCCAACGGTCCCGCTCGGTCGGGTGTGGGGTCTCGGCCAGTTGCGGCAACAGGTGCGAGGCACGGACGATCGGCCCGGCGACGAGCTGAGGAAACATCGCGAGGTAGGCGAAGAAGTGGAGGATGTTCCGAGTCGGCTGCAGCCGGCCGCGATAGACGTCGATCGTATAACTCATCGACTGGAACGTGTAGAAGCTGATGCCGATCGGGAGGATCAGTCCGGCCCGAGGGAGGCGCAGGTCGACGCCCAACAGCGGCAGCAGGCCGTTGGCGTTGTCAATGAGAAAGTCGAGGTACTTGAACGTCGCGAGCGTGCCGAGATTGCCCGCGATTGAGACGATCAGCCACGCCGATCGATGCCGCGGACGCCGGGCCATGGCCAAGCCCGCTGTGTAATCGATCAGGCCGCTGCCGATGAGCAGAAAGAGAAATCGCCAGTCCCACCAGCCATAGAAGAAGAGCGAGGCGGCCACCAGGCCTGCCCACCGGCGATTGTTGCGCGACCGCACCAGCGGCCAGATCACGAGGACCGCGGCAAAGAAGACCAGGAACTCGATCGAGTTGAACAGCATAGGACCGCGCAGCCCTCGAACCCGCGGCGGCGAGACCACCGGCCCTCAGAGGGTGCATCGGCAGTTTCTACGCCCGGGGTACAGACCGCCGCCCGATCCGGCTCGGGCGGGTATTCGGGATGTCGCGTTCAGAGGATGTGCCGAAATCAGAACACGGGAACGGCGAGGGGCGGGGTCAGCCATCACCGCCGGATTCCACATAGCTGCGAAAATCGGCCATGAGTTGTCGAGTAAGAGGGCCGGGACGCCCGTCGTCAACGGCACGTTTGTCTATCTCCGTGACAGGGCAGATCTCGGCGCCGGTGCCGGCGATGAACATTTCATCGGCGAAGTAGAGGTCCTGGCGTGTCAGGGTGGTCTCTTCGGCGGGGATGCCGCGCTTGCGGGCCAGGCGGAGGATGATGCCGCGCGTGATGCCTTCGAGAATGCCACAGTGAGACGCCGGGGTCCGGAGCCGGCCGTCGCGGACGATGAAGATGTTGTCGCCGGTGCATTCCGCGACGAAGCCTTCGTGGTTGAGCATGACGGCTTCGAGGCAGCCGGCATCGAGCGCTTCGAGCTTGGCAAGGATATTGTTGAGGTAGTTGAGGCTCTTGATGCGTGGAGACATGGCGTTTGGGTGGTTGCGCGTCGTGGCGGCGGTGATGATCTTCATGCCCGACGTGTACATCGCCGGGTCGTACATCTGAATGCGGTCGGTAATGATGAAGACGGTGGAGCCGAGGGTGCGGAAGGGGTGGATGCCGAGGGTCCCCACGCCGCGGAGGGCGCAGAGACGAATGTAGCCGTTCCCGATGCCGTTGGTGCGATGGGTCAACTCCATAGCACTGACGACTTCATCGGTGGTCCAAGGGATCTCGAGGCGGATGGCCTTGAGACTCCGCTCGAATCGGCGCATATGGGCGGCGCACTCAAAGATGCGTTTGTTATAGATGCGAATTCCCTCGAAGACGCCATCGCCGTAGAGGAGGCCGTGGCTGAAGACGTTGACGTTGGCCTCAGCGGTCGGAACGAGCTTTCCATCGAGCCAGATTTTCAGGTGGGGGTCCGGAGTGAATTCCTCGGCCATACGTATCCTCCATTGAAGCTGTCAAGCGCGAGCCGCCGCGGCGAGGCGCCGGGGAGCGGCATCGACCCAACGTGGTGTCGCTGCGGCCGAACGGTTGCCGTATCGGAGCGAGTCTGAAACTCGGCTGCGTGGTCTGTCGAGGCCGTACCCCGCCGAAGGGCGATTCGGCTTACCGTGCTGGCCCGCTCCCCGCAGACTGTGTGCTATTGTACCCGACCGTCGACAAGATGCACGACCTCGTCGGCCCGATGTGCGAGTTCGCGGTCGTGCGTGACCATCACGATGGTCTGGCCAGATTCGTTTAACTCCTTTAACAGCCGAAGGATATCCTGTCCGGCGGGGCCGTCCAGATTGCCTGTCGGCTCGTCGGCGAAGAGAACGGCCGGCCGGTTCATGAGGGCACGGGCGATGGCCACGCGCTGGCGTTCGCCGCCGGACAGCTCGTTGGGGCGATGGCGGAGGCGGCCGGCCAGTCCGACCCGATCGAGCAGCTCGAGCGCCCGCTGATATCCGGCGGCCCGGTTCGAGAGCCATTGGCCGACGGAGTCTCCGATCATCTGCGGGAGGAGGACGTTCTCGAGGACGTCGAACTCCGGAAGGAGGTGGTAGAACTGAAAGACGAACCCAAACGCCTTGTTTCGGAGATGGTTTCGCAGGTGTTGGAGGCGGCGGGTGTTGGTCTGTGGACCGTGCGGCGTGGCCGGTCCGGGGGATGTCGCGCCGGGATGCGGGGCGTCGCGGCCCTGCGGGATACGACGAACGCTCTCGGCTTCAAACAGGGGAGCGCCATCGAAGAAGACCTGTCCTCGCTGGGGCACGTCGAGTCCGCTGAGGATGTGCAGGAGGGTGCTCTTTCCGCTGCCGCTGGCGCCCATGATGGACAGGAAGCGGCCGCGCGGGATGCCGAGCGTGACGCCGCGCAGGACCGTGAGGACGGTCCGCCCGAGGCAGAAGCTCTTGTGGAGGTGTTCACACTTTACGAGCAGGTCGGGCATGGAACACTCTCGATTGGGGTTTCAAGATCGAGGAAGCTCGCTCGTGCGTGTCGTGTCTGATCGATCATGCTTGATACCCATTTCTCGGGTTACTCATACCTCAACGATTCGACGGGCCAGGTTCTTCCGGCTCGCATGGCCGGGAAGGCGGCGCCCGCGACGGAAGCCAGGATGGCGAGGAAACTGATCCAGATCACTTCCGACCACTTCCAGATGTCGGGGATCTTGTCGAATGAATAGGTCTCGGGACTCCAGACGCGCCAGCCGGGGTTGAGGCGGGCGAGCCAGTCCTGGATTTCATTAATGTGCTCGACGAACTCGGTTCCGAGGAGAGACCCGAACACGCAGCCGACCAACCCGATGGCGGCGCCGTAGGCGAGGAAGACTGCGGTGACGCCTTCGGAACCGGCGCCGATGCTCTTGATGATCCCGATGTCGCGCGTTTTTTCCTGGACGATCATGTAGAAGATACACAGGATGAGAAATACGGCGACAATGCTGATGACGCCGAACATGATCAGGACGAGGAACTTTTCCTTTTCGATGGCGGAGATGTAGCTCTTCTGCATCTCCTCCCACGTGTCGGTCTCGACGTGGGACATCATCCTTCGTTCGGTGTCATCGATGGCCGGGGCCTCGGTCAGGCGGAACTCTTCCCACGCGGCGGCGATGCGGGCCTTGATCTTGAGCAGTTCCTCGCGGCTCGAGCCGAAGCGGCTGTGGACCTTGATCTGGATCTGGCTGCAGCGGGCGCCGGTCGTGCCGAGGGTCCGCCCGCTGTCGTCGACGCGTTCCTGCGGCCCCATCGAGAGGAGCCGCTGGAGTTCGTCGAAATCTATATAGACATTCATCGAGTCGATTTCGTGAATGCCCGTTCGGGAGTCGTCGACGTAGCGGAACGACGGCTTGGGCGGCGGTTCGGGACTGACTGCGCCGCTGCGGGTCAGCGGAAGCATGGTCAGGATGCACTGCACGCCGCGGGGGTAGTCGGGGCTGCGGCGGTATTCGCCCGAAGGCATGCGGTGGGCGATGATGTCACGGCCGATGATCACGCCGGGAAAGGATCGTCCCTCATATCCGGGTCTGGGACTCTCTCCGGCGGCCGGCTCGAAGCGGCCCGGTCCGGGAAACCCATGGAGCGGTTCGCGTTGATATCGTTTCTCGTGTTGGGCGCGTTCGGCCGGCTCCAACGAAGCGACGTAGGATCGGTAGTGTGCTTCCAGCTCGGGGGGCAGGGTCGCGATGAGCTGGTCGTCGGAGCCCCAGACCGGCTGTGCCTGCGGTCTGAGGGTCGTGCCGCCGTAGCGCTTCCGGTAGAAGAGGTTTTCACCGAACTCGTTGACCCGGACGTATTCGTCGAGGCGGATGCCCCAGATGCGAACGGCCTTGGTCTTCCGCGTCTCGGGAAACTGGAGGAGCCCATAGGTGTAGATCAGCGGCGTGGCCTGAACGACGATCAGTTCGCCCGTGCTTTCATCGCGCAACGATGAGATCTTGTCGATGAACCGCTGGTAATAGGGAAAGCCCTGCAAGTCTCCATCCATAACGAGGTCGCCAAGCAGCCCGTGGGCACGGTTTCGGATGCTGTCGACGAATCCGCCCATGACGCTGATGACAATGATCATCATGGCAACGCACAGGGTAACGGCTCCGACGGAGAAGAAGGCGATTCGCTTGCGCTGGAGAAGCCGGGAGGCCAGGAACGCGATGTAGTAGCGGGGCCAAGCAAGAAACGGGCTGATCCGCCAGGCAAGCCACCAGATGAAGACGGCGACTCCCGCCAGAATGAGCCAGCAAGCCGCGTTGAAGAGCGCCCACTCGGGTCGCGCCCAGTTGTCCGGACTGATGCCGAGCCAGACCGCCGGCGAGGCGAAGCGGAAGAGGCCGGACGGCGAGCCGCTGGCGAAAACGAAGCCGGTTTTGCTGGTCACGGGCAGCCAGGTCACGAGGGCGTAGACGGCGACGACGGCGGCCGCGAGGCGCAACCCGAAGAAGGCGTGTCGGAGGGCGGCGAACCGAAGCAGCGAGGTCACGGCGGGCCACCGCAGCAACAGGAGCCAGATGAAGAGCAGAGGGCCGAGCAGCAATTGGCTGTGGTCAAGCCCGTCGGCAGACACCTCGCCGGGCTGAAAAAACCACGGTAGCCCCGTGAGTTTCTTGGCCACGAGGGGGCGCCGCGCGGCGACGAGTCGGAACGGAGCGTCGTCATCCTTGAGGATGTCGATCAGGATCTCCCAGTCCGGGCCGACCGCCTTCTGCAGGCGGCGGATTTCGGCGAGCATCGCGCGCCGTCGGTCTTGAACGTCGTTGGGCATTTCGCCGAGCGTCAGATATCGCGTGAGGCCATGAACGAAGACGTCGCGGCCCTGGAGGGGAATGCCGATCTGGCGGAGGCCGAGGGCCGCGTTGAGGCAGGTGAGGGTCGTCCACGAGGCAACAAGCATCCATATCAGGCCGACGACGAATGACACATTCTTGGATGCGGTGGCCGTTTGCCAGCGGCCGAGGGCGCAGAGCAACCGACCGATGAGCCGGACAAGCCACAGGGCCATGTGGATCGCCATGGCAACCGGCGCCAGCAGCAGGACCGGGAGCGCGAAGAGGATGAGCCGGCCCCGAGTCAGGGCGATGGGGCGTCTGGCGATTCGTGACAGCGACGCCTCGACGACGAGGTAGTAGGCGGCGCCGAGCAGGTTGCCGGCGGCGAGGACGAGGGCGTAGACCGGGAGGCTCACGGGGGCGAGGAGGACGAACAAGATGGTTCGAGCGGTCGGCCGCACACCCTACCCCTGCTGTTGCGGACGTTGGAGGGGAAACAGGATGACGTCGCGGATGCTCGGCGAATTCGTCAGGACCATGATGAGTCGATCGATGCCGACGCCCAGTCCGCCGGCGGGGGGCATGCCGTATTCGAGTGCCGTGATGAAGTCTTCGTCCATGACGCGCATGGTCTCGTTGCCTTCACCCTGGAGCTGGGCGCCGAGTGTGTCCCGCTGAACGGCTGGGTCGTTGAGTTCGGTGTAGGCATTGCCCAGTTCCATCCCCGCCACGAACGCTTCGAAGCGGAGCGCGATCGTGGGGTCGTCCGGTTTGCGTCGGGTCAGGGGGCAGATCGCCGCGGGATACTCGGTGACGAAGGTGGGCTGAATCAGCCGGTCCTCGACAGTCTTCTCGAAGAGCTTGTTGGCGACTACGGCAGGATCGGCGTCAGGAAGCTCGATGCCGAATTCGGCGGCGCGCCGGCATACGGCGCCGGCGTCTCTCCAATCCACGCGGGCATGTTCGCGGAGAAGCTCGCTGTAGGTGCGGCGGGGCCACGGGCGTGTGAAGTCCAGATCATGGCCGCGGAAACTGCGTCGGAGACCTCCGCCGAGAGCGTCCACGCAGCTTGCCGTCAGGCCCTCGACGATGCTCATCATATCCGTGAGGTCGCCGTAGGCCTGATAGCACTCCATCATGGTGAACTCGGGGTTGTGCTGGGTGCTAATGCCCTCGTTTCGGAAGTTGCGATTGATCTCGAATACGCGCTCCATCCCACCGACCAGCAATCGCTTCAGATAGAGCTCCGGCGAAATCCTCAGGAAAAGGTCCATGTCGAGCGTGTGGTGGTGGGTGGTGAAGGGCCGGGCCGCCGCTCCGCCGTAGATGGGCTGGAGCATGGGCGTTTCGACTTCAAGGAAGCCCTCGCCGGCAAGATATCGCCGGATGCACTCGATGACGGTCGAGCGGGCACGGAACGTCCGCATGACGTCGGGGCTGGAGAAGAGGTCGACATAGCGCTGGCGGTAGCGGGCATCGACGTCCTGGAGGCCGTGCCACTTCTCGGGCGGGGGCCGGAGGCTCTTGCAAAGCATCGTCAGCCCGTCGGCCCAGAGGGTGATTTCGTCGGTCTTGGTCCGGCCGAGGGCGCCGTCCGCCCCGATGATGTCGCCGAGGTCGAGCAGCTTGAGCAAGGCCCAGCCCTCGTCGCCCACGCGGGACTTGGAAACGCCGATTTGGATGTCGCCTGTCCAATCCCGAAGGGTGAGAAAGGCCAGCTTGCCCATGACACGGCGGAGGACGATGCGGCCGGCCAAGCGAGACCGGGCAGAATCGTCGGTGTGGCCGGCCTCAATGGAGAGCGATTCTGCGGTCCGGCGAGCATCGGCATTAGGCTGTGTGCCCTCGAACCGACTGCCGTAGGGGGCGTGGCCGAGGGCGGCAAGGTCCGGCAGCTTCTTCGTCCGGTCCTGATAGTACTGGTCTGTCATGCAGGGGTTCCGGCCTTTCGGGCCAGCCTCTCATGCGTCGGCGCGAAGGGCGCCGGATACAGTCCCTATTGGGGAGGACAACGGTCGGGGACCGGCGCCATACGCTGGGGGCATGTTATTCGGCTCTGAGGCGGGCATCAACGGGGTTTGCGGGCTGATTCGGTCCGAAAACGGTATCATCAGCGGGCCGAAAGTCGTAAAACCGTGGGTTCGGGGAAAAACGTGGGAATAGATTGCCGCCGAAAGTAGTTATATCCATGAACGCGCTCAAGGAAGCCCGTGAATCCGAGCCGGGAGAGGCAATGCCGCCGAAGGCCTCGAAGCAGTTTGAGGAGATGGTTCTGAGCCATCTGGGGATGTTGTACCCGATGGCGCGGAAGCTGTGTGAGAACGTCCACGATGCGGAAGATCTGGTCCAGGAGACCGTGCTGCGAGCCCAGCGGTCGTTTGGGGGGTTTGACTGCCGGGCGTATGGGGCGCGACCGTGGTTGCTGAAGATCATGCGAAACGCGTTTTCCGCGGATCGACGCCACCGGCGGAAGGGGCCGTCGCTCCTGAGCGACATGAGTTTCGACCAGTTTGCGGCCGAGATAGACAAGGAAGACTTCCCGCTGCTGGACAATCACGAGATCGACTGGGAAGACTTCGACGAGGAGTTGAAGGCCGCCGTGGAGTCGCTCGCGCCAGACTACCGGATCGTGGTATTGATGTGGTCGTTCGGCGGGCTGACCTACAAAGAGATGGCAGACGTGCTCGACTGCGCACCGGGCACGGTGATGAGTCGGCTGTACCGGGCGAGGCAGCTATTGGCCGAGTCGCTGGCGGACTATGTCCGCAAGCAGGGAGTCCGACCAAGGTTTGATCTGACATGACGGCTTGCAGAAAATATCGAAGATACTTGTACGCGTTTGCGGACGGTCAGTTGGACGTCCAGATCAACTGCGAGTTGCTGGACCATTTGAAGATGTGTCCGGCCTGCACGCGGATCGTCGATGAGCATCAGGCACTTCGACTGGCTCTGCGACGCACGGTGGAGGCCGTGCCTCTGCCCACGGGGCTGGAGGCTCGCATCCGCCGGTCCATACGACGCGAGCGCCGGGCGCGTGGCGCGTGGAGGTGGCGTTCGCTCATCCCGATAGCGCTGGCCACCGCGGCGTGCGCCGCGCTCACACTGAACATAATCTGGCATGCCGGTAAAGCGGAGTCGCCGAGTGGCCCAAATGTGCTGAACGGATGGGTCATGCGGGGCGACGACGCAGCGAAACTGGTGGCGGAGAAGCATCAGATGTGCTGCCACCACTGGGATCAGCACCAGGCGGAAGGACTTTCGAAGGACGTGGCGACTCTGGCCGAGGAGATTTCCGGCCACTACAAGAGCGGCTTGGTGCGGGCCTTGGCTCCGAATCTGAGCTGGTTCAATTTCCGCGTGGAGTCGGCCAACTATTGCGGCGTCGAGACGGACCCGACGCGAACCGGTGGCCACATCATCTACTTCAATGATGAAACGTCGAATCGGTTTTCGTTCTTCAGTATTCCGCGATTTCGCGCCATCGAGCGCTGTGGCCACAAGACGCCGGACGGCTGGTTCGAGAATTCGGTGCAGTTGTCAGACGGAAGCGATCTCCACGTCTTGTCATGGACGCAGGATAACATGACCTACATCTGCTGCAGCCCGACCGACAGTGCGAAGATGAAGACCATGGTCAAGGACGTCCGCATGGCGATGAGCCGGCCGGAGGCGCGCGAATTGGTTGCGGCGATCTGGCCGAGCCGATAGAGAAGGTCTTGCTCGCTGATGCCGGCATGGGCACGGTTGTCATGTCTTGCGCGCGGTCCCAGTCCTTCTTGGGATAATCCGGTAACGTGCAGCCTCGTAGTTGCGAGGCCGGACCGGTGGTGGGGTGTTCCCACACCAATCACGCCCCGATTCAGCCGGCGATGTGGGATGCGTATTCGCGCAGGTTCCTCCGGTAGTGCGTGAGGCTGTCGGCAAGCCCACCCCGGCGATTGCGGGCCAGCCACAAGCCGCGGTGCCGTTGAATGATCCGGGACATGTCGCCGGCGAGCCATCGCCAGTCGTCGCGGGCGCGCCGGCCCTGTCGCCGCGTGACGACGGCCGCGGCGCGGCGGCTGGCGTGTCGAAGGACGGACAGCGTGGCCAGCAGTTCGGACCGGACCAGCGGACCGTCGTCACCGTGGAAACGGGCGGCCGGTACGCGGGCCTCGATCTCGTCTATTCGCCGCAGCATCGGGACGGCCCGTGAGAGGGCCAGACCTTCGACGCTCGAGACGTCAGTGAGGGGCGCCTGCATGCAGGCGAACAGAATCGTGCGATTGTTCAACGATACGCCGGAGGCCTCATGGACGTTGCCGACGTCGAACCAGAGGCGTCCTGCGGTACCAGTCGGGTCGGCGAAGGCGTGGCGGCTGAGTTCGCGGGGGACGTCGATGGCCTCGTTCGTACGGGCACACCAGGCGGTGGCGGCACCGTAGAGGAAGCCGACGTAGCTTGCCGGCAGGTACTGCCGGTGCCCGAAATCGCCCCAATCCGCGATCAGGAATCCCGCGGCGCCATAGCGGCGGCCGGCATGGGCGGCATTTCGGATGTTGGCGAGGCAGTTGTGCGTACGGCCGGCAAAGCTGCACCAACTCGACGTGCCGGGGCAGACGTAGAAGGTCAGTCCGCTCGCGGCCAGAGGAGCGCATCGCCGCCCGAAAGGGAAACCGGCTTCGTAACCCCAGACCAGCGGAATCATGTCCACGGGGATACGCGGGATCAATTCGGGGTGGTCATAAAAGAGATCACTCCAGAACATGGCCCGTCGGCGATGGCGGCGCGCTTCGCGGGCGAGCTTTGAGAGAAACTGGAAGTAGACAGCGGCAACACCGCGTCGTCGGCAGGCGGAGCGACTGTGACCCTGACCCAGTTCCCAGGTTTCGTCGCAGCCGATGTTGAAGTGGTGGCTGGTGAAATGCGGCAGCAACTGATCGTACAGATCCGCGATCAGCCGGAAAGAGCCGGGGGCCAACGGATTGAGCGTGGCCGGTCGGGTGCGCGTCTCGCCCCAGGGCGTCTTCCACGGCCCGGTGGTTTCGGCGAGCCGCGCGTAAGGCGCATGGCGAAGCCAGCGTTCCATATGGCCGAACGAATTCTGGTTGGGCACCAGCTCGACGTACCGCTCCCGGCAGTAGCGGTCCAAGCCGCGAACTTGCGGCGCGGTCAGGGGTGACGCGCCGCGCCAGACACGCTGATGTCGCGCGTAGGCAAACGTATGCTCGGTGTACAGTTGAAGCTGGTTGATCTTCCATCCGGCCAGACGATCGATCAGGCGTTCGAGGGTCTTGATCGTCGGGACCTTGTCTCGACTGATGTCGAGCATGACGCCGCGGGCAGGGAAATCCGGACGGTCGTGGAGGTCCATCGCACGGATCGATCGACAACCCGCCGCGAGCAACTGGCCGAGAGTGACAACGGCGTAGTGGAGTCCGATGGGAGTCCGCGCCCTCAGTTGGATACCCTCGGGCCAGATGCGCAGAGCGTATGCCTGATCATCGCCGGCTCCGGCCGTCAGCTCGATGACGATGGCGACTCCCTGTGACGAAGACGCGGAGGATCGGATCGGCCAACGGGCGTTGAGGTGTGTCCATGCGAGCGATTGCAACCGTCTTGCGGCGACGACGGGGCGCTCACTCGGTCCGACGGGCACGATCTGGCAGTCGGAAGAGAGGCGAAACACGCCCGGGGTGTGGCGGGCACGGCGGGGTCGCGGCAGCAGATGATCTATTGTCGCCGCAGACGATGACAACACCGATAATCCTTGTCCGCCGCCCCGGTCTCGGCCTCAAGGGCTGTTGCCGGGTTCGTTCGCGGCCTCGCCGGCCACTGCGGTATCCATCGCCGCCGGGACGTAGCAGCCGATCCGGGCGGCAATCGCGTTACGCAGGGGGTCCTGGCGCGTTTCGAGCAGCGCAAACTCACCATTCGTCGCGATGAACAGCTCTTCGATCAGCCGCAAGTCCTGTGGTGGATGCATCAGTTGTCCGTTGCGCACATGGAACGTGGTTTCCGCGCCGCGAGAGATCAACTGCACACGGACCTCGTATCCGTCGTCCAGCGATCGGTGCGTCAGGGTCAGACGGGGCCCCATGTGAGCGGTGAAGTCGGTGACCGAACGTCCGCGAGCCCGGCGCGCCTCTGCGGCGGCCTTATAGAAGGCATCGATGATGGCGGCCTGCGTGGCGGCGGCGCGACCGTCGACATCGGCGCTCGACCGATCGTGCGGAGCGTCGCCGGACATAACGAAAGACAACCGTCGATGGATCCGACGCTCCGCGTCCTCTGCAGACTCGGAATTGGCGGCGGCTGAACCATTCCGCGAGCGGTCGATCCTGACGACCGGCGCGATCGGTCCGGACCTGGCGGTGTCGGCGTCGGGATTGCCGCAGCCGGCGATGAGGCCTCCGCCACAGACGAACAGCAGGGCCGGCCGAATCGCGCATCTCCATCGTATCACGTCATCTGTATTCATGAATCGCATCAAAGGATCTCCATCGCACGAGAAAGGAGGGCCATCAGCCAAAGAAAACGATCGGCGAGGTGTGACTATAGGCCGACGGCGGTCCGGACGTCAAGACCGGGAGCAACGTCGCAATTCTCCCGCCAGCGTCCGGACAACGCGTACATCTCACGAAAGTACGTCGAACGGAGCCGACGAGTCGTGGTTCCGGCTGGCGTGGGCGTGTGCCGCTTCGCCGGAGATCACTTCGGCCCCGCGGCTTCCGACATACTGGCCATAGAACGTGAGCAAGGCGACATAAACGTAGCCGACCATGAACAGCGTCATGAAGAAAAGGCCAACCCAGACGCGGAGATAGATGGTGTAGGCCACGCAGCAGATGAGATACAGGGCCATCGCGAGTTCGCACCAGGCCTGTATGCGTTTGGGGTCGAGGCGGTGGCGGGTGGCGTGCTCCTGCCATTTTGGGGCGTCGTTTCCGGCGATGCCGAACTTGGGCGTCCGGACAAACTCGGAGGACTTCCCGACAAACCCCTCGAAGGCGGCGCGGGCGTTGTTCAGGGCGATACCGACGCCGAGGCTCATGAGGAACGGCAGGTATTTCAGGCTGTCGGCCCAGGTGCGGAACAACTCCCGCTGGCAGGCGACATAAAACGTGCCGGCCGAGCAGGTCGCGAGGAGGAAGAGGGATCCGTCGAATAAAAACCGCGCCAGTGGATTATCCTGAAAGGCGTTGACTTTGAAGTACAGAACCGGGAGCAGCAGCAGGGTCAGGATAAGGATGAGGAAGTAGCTGACCCAACTGGTAAGGTGAAAGAAGGCTTCGAGCTTGATTCGCCAGGGGAGCCTCGAGCGGAGGATGCCGGGCAGGAGCTTGCGGCAGGTCTGGGCGCCGCCCTTGGCCCAGCGGTGCTGTTGGCTCTTGAAGGCGTTCATCTCCGGCGGCAGTTCGGCGGGGCTCGTGACCTCGGGCAGAAACACGAATCGCCAGCCCTTCATCTGGGCGCGGTAAGACAGGTCCAGGTCTTCGGTCAGCGTGTCATGATGCCAACCGCCTGCGTCGTCGATACAGGTCCGTCGCCATGCTCCGGCGGTTCCGTTGAAGCTCATGAAACGGCCGGAGCGATTTCGGGCGGCGTGCTCGATGACGAAGTGGCCATCCAGCAGAATCGCCTGGCTCTTGGTGAGCAGCGACTGATCGCGGTTGATGTGCTCCCATCGGGCCTGAACCATCCCAACGCCCGGATCGACGAAGTGGTCGATGATGCGATTGAGGATGCCGGGCGGGGGGACAAAGTCGGCGTCAAAGATGACGACAAACTCCCCGCGGGCGGTCTTGAGGCCCGCAGCGAGCGCTCCGGCCTTGTAGCCTTCCCGGTTGTTGCGGTGGATATACGAGACATCATGCCCGTCGGCGCGCATCCGCTCGCAGGTGTCGCGGGCGATCTCGGCGCTCTCGTCGGCCGAGTCGTCCAAGACTTGGATTTCCAGCTTGTCGCGGGGATATTGTATCTGGCAGGTCGCCTCGATGATGCGTCGGGCGACCGACTGCTCGTTGTACATGGGCAACTGAACCGTGACGCGGGGGCGATACAGAAAGCAGCCGATTTTTCGCGGAATGTTGCGGCGGTACTTGTAGTAGAGATAGACGAGCGAATAGCGATGCAGCCCATATGTCGCGAGAAGGGCGCACACGAGGATGTGAAAGCCGAGGAGCAAATACTGCCAACTGATGTTTCCCATAGCCGAATCCGCAGTGCCGGGCACCGCCGCGCCCGATGACGTGCGGCGGTGCGAGCGTCGCAACCGTCCGGACGGGGCCGAAACCCCATCCTCAAGCAACCCGCGGGTAATCCGTTACTCATGGGGTGCAGTCCCGGTCGGGCCGACATGCCGACCAATTCGGATCGATTCTACGGCCGCTCAGCGCACGCTGTCAAACGGACAGTTCATCCGAGGGTCCAGATAACGCGGTCCCGCTGAACGGACGTCCCCACGGCGGAAGTTCGGACGCGACGCTGCCAATCTTGCCCGGCTCCGTGTACGATAGCGTGGCCCTTCTGGGTGTGGACAGGCGCTTCCGGTAAGAAGGCCTCGCGGGGTGGCGCCGCCGATGTGCGCGGGGATGTGCACCTCGCGGGTCCGCTGTGACCCATCCCGAATGGACGCAACCTGGCCGCTGTCACGCGAATGAGGGATCGAACCCGATGCCAACCGAACGACTGCAAAAGATCCTCGCCGGCGCGGGGTTCGGATCGCGCCGGGCGTGCGAGGACCTGATCGTCGACGGTCGGGTCGAGGTCAACGGGCGGGTCGTCAACCGGCTGCCGGTTCTGGTCTTGCCGGAGCGTGACCGCATCCGCGTGGACGGCAAGCCGGTCCGAACAGAGAAGCTCGTCTACTTTCTGCTCAACAAGCCGCGACACGTGTACTGCACGCACCACGACACCGCCGGACGCAAGCGGGCCGTGGATCTGCTGGTCGGCGTTCGCGAGCGGGTTTTTCCGGTGGGCCGGCTCGATGCCGATTCGATGGGGCTGCTGATCCTGACCAACGACGGCGAACTGGCCCAGAAGCTGGCGCATCCGCGATTCACCGTGCCCAAGACCTATCGCGCTGAGGTGACCGGCGCTCCGACGGCGGAGGCCTTGGTGCAATTGCGCCAGGGCGTCTGGTTGTCGGAAGGGCGGACGTCATCGGCGCGAATCACCATCATCCACCGCCAGAGAACGAAGGCCGTCCTTGAAGTCACGCTGCGCGAGGGGCGGAACCGCCAGGTGCGGCGGATGCTGGCGAAGCTGGGACACAAGGTCCGGCGGCTGACGCGGATTCGAATGGGCAAGCTCTCGATCGCGCGTTTGCCGGTGGGGGCGTTTCGGCCGCTGACCCGCGCGGAGGTTCAATACCTTCGCGATCTTGCCGAGAAAGCGCTCGCTGAGGATCGGGCACCCAAGGCCCGCAGGACGCTTAGGAGCCCGAGGAAGGGCGGATCAGGCCCCGCCAAGGCTCCTCGGAGTCGCGCGAAAGCGTCTTCTGGTCGGCCGCCCGAACGGAAAGTCGGGCGGTCTCCCACGCCGAAAGGCAAGAAGCGTGGCCGGCGAGTCCTGCTGCCGGAGTAGCCGCCGGGGTGGGGCAAATGGCGGGCTGTGTCGTGAATCCCTTCGCGACACCTCTTCGGAGCGGATTCCCGTCCTGCCCGGCACACGCGAAGCCAGCCCCGCCGCGGGGAAAAAGACGTGGGAAGGGATTCCCATACGGAGGGGACCGAGAAGAGATTCTCGGTCCAGCACGGGAACGGCTTCTCGATCGAGCACGATCAA
>JBHHVX010000052.1:0-23526 GCA_046754505.1 Phycisphaerae bacterium
GCGGCATCGGCAGCGGTTTGAATTGCCTGATCCTCGGCGTCGAATGGTAACGATGTATTCAACGACCATTCCGCGCAGCAGGTCGGCGGCGCGAGCCCGCACCGCCGCTCCATTCGCCGCGATATGACTTTACGAAGGCGAATTGCTGCGGCGATAGGCCGGACCTCACCGGGTTGTCGCGCACGTAGCGAATCGTGCGCTCGATGGCCTCGGCGGAATCGAGAAACTTTTTGTAGGGGTCGAGGCTCCAGATGGGGTGGCCCGATGGAACGTCCGCCAAACGGCAAAGCCGAGCGGCCGAAGCCTGCTGAAACACCTCGATCATCGTCTCGGCCTTGTCGCGATGCTTTCGAATTGCGACGTGGGCATGATTCGATAGAATCGCGCACGCCCAGCACGTATATCGTCGGTCCTCGACGACTTCGGCAAACGCCTCGGCGACGGCTTGCCGTTTGGCGTCATCGAACCAGAGCACCTCATGTTGCAGCACCCCCCGCGCCTGCCGCTGAAAAGCCGCCAGGTCCGACCGTGGGGGCTGAACGCGCTTGCGCCCATGGTGAATCTCGCCGAGCGGAGCGATCCTCTCGTTCCGAATCTCCTTCGACAGGCTTCCACGAGGGTCATTCGGCAGCCAGTGCCCATAGCCGGTGAGAATAAGGTGATAGCCAAGGACCATGGTTGCGATTGTAGGGTCGCCGCACGCCAAACGCCAAGCCATGGTCGGCGGGTGCCGCATGAACGGATACACTTGCCGACATGGCCATCGAAACGGCGTCATGGGGATCGTTGTATCCCTTCAAGTCGCATTATCTTGATCGCCGCGGCGTGCGCCTGCACTATATCGACGAAGGTCGCGGCGCCCCCGTCGTCATGGTCCACGGCAATCCGACGTGGTCGTTTTACTATCGCAAACTTGTTGCCGCTCTGCGGAACGACCACCGCTGCATCGTGCCCGACCACATCGGCTGCGGCCTGTCCGACAAACCCGGCGATGACGAATACGAATATGTCCTCGAACGACGCGTCGACGATCTCGAAGCGCTGCTCGACCACCTCGACCTCACGCGAAACGTGACGTTCATTCTCCACGACTGGGGCGGAATGATCGGCATGGCCTGCGCCCTGCGCCGGCCGGAGCGCGTCGCCCGTTTCGTCATCCTGAACACCGCAGCATTCCTCCTGCCCGCAGGCCGCCCGCTGCCGTGGCGGCTGCGGTTGCTGCGACGCGGGCCGCTGGGGCCGCTGCTGGTGCGGGGGTTCAACGCCTTCGCCCGTGGAGCCGCGTCGATGGCCGCGGCCCGACGCCTGCCGCCGGACGTTCGCGCCGCCTACCTCGCGCCGTACAATTCCTGGCGGAACCGGATCGCCACGCTGCGGTTCGTGCAGGACATCCCGCTGCGAGCCGGGGACCGGAGCTACGAACAGGTCAAATGGGTCGACGACAACTTGCACCGGCTGGCCGGCGTGCCCATGCTGATCTGCTGGGGCGAGCGGGACTTCGTGTTCGACCGGCACTTTCTCGATGAGTGGCGTCGCCGGTTTCCCGATGCCGAGGTGCAGACGTTCCCCGATGCGGGGCATTATGTGCTCGAAGACGCCGCCGACCGCATCGTGCCGGCCGTCCGGGAGTTTATGCGACTGTCTGGGAGTGGGCCGCGCCGTTAGCGCGTTCCGCTCCCATCAGGTGTCCGCACCGTGAGTCAAACTTCCTTCATGACCGGGACCGTCGTGACTGACCACACCCCCAACATTGCCGCCCATCTCGCGCAAACGGCCCGCGCCCAGCCCGACCACCCCGCCATCGTCTGGCGGACCGGCCGCGACGGCGACACGGGTATATATACACACGTAACATTCTCAAAGTTGAATGGCGAGGTCGATCGCTACGCGCGCGGCCTGGAGGCGGCCGGGATCGTGCGCGGGGCGCGGACGGTTCTGATGGTTCCGCCTCGGATCGAGTTCTTCGTGCTGACGTTTGCCCTGCTGAAGATCGGGGCGGTGCCGGTAATGATCGATCCGGGGATGGGCCGGCGGAACGTCGTCGATTGTCTGCGCGACATCGAGCCGGAGGCGTTTATCGGTGTTCCGTTTGCCCATGTGCTACGGGTCCTGCATCGCCGGGCGTTTCGGTCGGTCCGCGTGGCCGTCACGGTGGGGCGGCGATGGTTCTGGAGCGGCCTGCGCCTGGCCGATGTTCGATCGCCGTCGAGTGAGCCGTACGAGACGGCCGCAACGGACGCCGACGATCCCGCCGCGATCCTCTTCACCTCGGGCAGCACCGGTCCGGCCAAAGGGGTGCTCTATCGACACGGGATGTTCGCCGCACAGGTCCGTATCCTCCGGGACCATTTCTGCATCCGCCCCGGCGAGATCGACCTGCCGACCTTTCCGCTGTTCGCGTTGTTCGATCCGGCGCTGGGGATGACGGCGGTGCTGCCGGAGATGGACCCGACGCGACCGGCGCAGGTCGATCCCGAGAAGATCATCGGCGCGATCCTCGATCAACAGGTGACGCACATGTTCGGCTCGCCGGCGCTGCTGGATCGCGTGGGGCGATATGGTGCTTCCCACGGCGTCAAACTGCCGACCCTCCGACGGGTGCTATCGGCCGGTGCGCCGGTCTCGCCGGTGGTCATCGAGCGATTCCGAAGCATGCTCGACGACAGCGCCGCGATCCACACCCCTTACGGCGCCACCGAGGCCCTGCCCGTCGCCTCGATCGAAAGCCGTGAGATTCTCGGCGAGACACGCCGCCAATCCGACCGCGGCTGCGGCACCTGCGTCGGCCGCCTCGTGCCGGCGGCGACGGTGCGAGTCATTCGCACCACCGACGAACCGATTGACGCCTGGTCCGATGCGCTGATCCTGCCACCCGGCGAGATCGGTGAGATCGCCATCCGCGGACCGATGGTCACGCGCGAGTACTACGCGAAGCCCGACGCGACGCGGCTGGCGAAGATCCCCGACGGCGACGCCCTCTGGCATCGCATGGGCGACGTCGGCCGCTTCGATGACGCCGGCCGCCTGTGGTTCTGCGGTCGCAAGGCCCATCGCGTCGAAACGCCGTCGGCGACGCTCTTCACCGTGCCCTGCGAGAGCGTGTTCAATCAGCACCCACGGGTGTACCGCTCGGCCCTGGTGGGCGTCGGCAGCCGACCGCGGCAGCGGCCGGTTATCTGCATCGAGCTAGAGCCAGGCACTCAGCAAGTCGACACCGAACGATTGAAACACGAGTTGCTCGATCTTGCCCGCGCTAACCCGCTCACGAAGAACATCGACACGATCCTGTTCCACGCGTCATTCCCCGTCGATGTCCGGCACAATGCCAAGATCGACCGCGAGAAGCTCGCACGCTGGGCGGCGGGAAAACTGCGAGCCACAAACGACCGATAGCGAACCATGAACACCGACACCGCGACAAGAACGACGTCACGCACGCGATCGGCGAGCCGCGGGCTTCAGCCCGCGCGGTGCCGCGAAAACGAGTGGCGCCCCCACTCGCCCGGGGTGCGAAATTGAACGCCCTCGTCACCGGCGGCGGCGGGTTCCTCGGTCGCGCGATCGCCGAACGGCTGATCGCCCGCGGCGACCGCGTCCGCAGTTTCGCTCGAGGCGGCTATCCGGAACTGCGGGCGATCGGGGCAGAAACCCTCCGAGGCGACATCGCCGACCGACAGGCCGTCACGGCGGCCTGCGCCGGCTGCGATTGCGTGTTCCACGTCGCCGCCCGTGCCGGCCTCGGCGGTCCATACCGGCTGTACCACCGGATCAACGTCATCGGCACCGAAAACGTCATCGCCGGATGCCGTGCCGGAGGCGTATCGCGCCTAGTGTATACAAGCTCGCCCAGCGTCGTGTTTGACGGCACGGACCAACAGGGCGTCGATGAATCGGCGCCCCGCCCCCTGCGATTCCATGCCCACTATCCAAAGACGAAGGCAATCGCCGAGCGGGCCGTGCTTGCCTCAAACGGCCCCGGTCTGGCAACGGTCGCCCTGCGACCGCACCTCATCTGGGGGCCTCGCGACAATCACCTCGTGCCGCGGATCATCGCCCGGGCCGGTCGGCTCCGCCGCATCGGCGGTGACAACAAAGTCGTGGACTCCACCTACATAGACAACGCCGCGGACGCTCATCTGCTCGCCTGCGATCGGCTCGCGCCGGAGGCGCCTGTTGCCGGCCGGGCGTATTTCATCAGCAACGGCGAACCGCGACCGCTCTGGGGCCTCATCAACGGCATCCTTGCCGCGGCCGACCTGCCGCCGGTCACCCGCACGATCCCGCGCTGGGCGGCCAGGGCCGCCGGGAGCCTCGCCGAAACGACCTACGCGCTGCTTCGATTGTCGGGTGAGCCACCGATAACCCGCTTCCTTGTGGACGAAATGTCCACCGCGCACTGGTTCGACATCACCGCCGCGCGCCGCGACCTGGCATACGAACCCGCCGTATCGATCGACGAAGGGCTGCGGCAACTCGAAGCCTGGCTGCGTGAAACGCGCCCGTGACGGCAGCCGCCTACGGCGAATCGCTCGACACGCTACAATGCCGCACAATGGCCATCGAGCGGATTCGTAATTTCTCCATCGTCGCCCACATCGACCACGGCAAGAGCACCCTCGCCGATCGCCTGCTCCTGGCCTGCGGGGCACTCTCCGAACGCGAGTTCCACGCCCAGTTCCTCGACGACATGGATCTCGAACGCGAGATGGGAATCACCATCAAGGCCAATCGCGCGAGCCTTGCCTACCGCTATTCGGGCGGATCGGACAGCAACGGTCAGGCCCTCCCGGCGGGAGAATACCAACTCAACCTCATCGATACGCCCGGACACGTCGATTTTCACTACGAGGTCAGCCGATCGCTCGCAGCCTGCGAGGGGGCCTTGCTCCTGGTCGACGCCGCACAGGGCATCGAGGCCCAGACCCTCGCCAATGCCTACAAGGCGATCGAGGCGGGATTGGAGATTCTCCCCGTCATCAACAAGATCGACCTGCCCGGCGCCAGGCCCGAGGACATCGCTTTGGAGCTGGAACAGGTCGTCGGCTTCCCCGCCGACGGAGCCTTGTTCGTCTCCGCGAAGACCGGCGAGGGCGTCAGTGACATCCTCTCGGCGATTGTCGAGCGGATTCCATCCCCCACCGGCGATTCAACCAAGCCGCTCAAGGCCCTCATCTACGACGCCAAGGTCGACGTCCATCGCGGCGTCATCTGCCACCTCCGCGTCAGAGACGGAACCATCGCCCGAGGAGACAGAATTCGCCTTATGGCCGCCGGACGGACCCACCTTGTCAGCGACATCGGCACCCACACGCCTCGGTTGACCAGCCTCCCGACCTTGAGCAGTGGCGATGTCGGATATCTCTTTGCCGGCATCAAGACGATCCACGACGTCAACATCGGCGACACCGTCACCAACGACGCCCACCCGTGCAGCGAAGCCCTGCCGGGATACCAAGCGCCCCAGCAGATGGTGTTTTGCGACTTCTATCCCGGCCCCGGCACGACCACGCGGCAACTCCGCGAAGCGATGGAACGTCTCTGGCTCAACGATTCGAGTTTCAACTTCAGCCCCGCCGCCAGCGTCGCCCTCGGAATGGGCTTCCGCTGTGGATTTCTTGGTCTGCTCCACATGAAGATCATCCAGGAACGGCTCGAACGCGAGAGCGAGGTCGACCTCGTCCAGACCGCCCCCACCGTCAGCTTCGAGGTCGAATACAAGGATGGGGCCGTCCGGCGCATCGAATCGCCCGCCGAGTTGCCCGACTCGGCCCAGATCGCCGAGCTGCGAGAGCCTTACGCCCGGGTCGAGGTGATCGTGCCCAGCCGGTTCATCGGCAACGTCATGAAGCTCAGCGAAGAGCGGCGGGGCGCCTACAAGCGAACCGAATACCTCTCGACCGAACGTGTCGTCCTGACCTACGACTTCCCGCTTGCCGAGATCATCTACGACTACTACGACCGCCTCAAAAGCGTCACCAGCGGCTACGGAACGATGGACTACGAGCTGATCGGTTTTCGGGCCGACGACCTCGTCCGGCTCAACGTCCTCGTGAACGGCATGGAAGTTGACGCCCTCAGCGTGATCGTCCATCGCTCCCGGGCGGAGCGCCGGGGCCGCCGCCTCATCCAGCGCCTTCGAAAGGAGATCGACCGCCATCTCTTCGAGATTCCCATCCAGGCGGCGATCGGAAACCGGATCATCGCTCGCGAGTCGATCCGCCCACTCCGAAAGGACGTCACCGCCAAGTGTTACGGCGGAGACGTCACGCGCAAGCGCAAGCTCCTCGAGAAACAGAAGGCCGGCAAGAAACGAATGAAACAAGTCGGCAACGTCTCCATCCCCCAGGCGGCCTTCATGGTCGTCCTCGACACCTCCGAGTAAGGAGTCGCGCAAAAACAGAGTGCATGGCAGACCCGCCAAACGGCAAAGCCGGCGGGCCGGCCAAGCCAGGCAATCGATCATTCGATTCCTGCGCGATGCCTACCCCTCCCCAACGGCCAACATTTCGGCGCGCGTGCCGCGGCCTCCCTATCACAGCCCCAAACGCCAGCGAGACCCCGAATCACCGACATTTCGGCTTTCGGTCTTCGGCTTTCCCACCCTGTTTTGACGCTTTGACTTTTTGGCGTTTTGACTTTTCCCCCACCCCGACGGCATAATAGGCGCTCGGTCAGAAGGCACGGCCCTTGGGGGCGTGACCGACCGGAACGCGGCATCCGTGCCGCGCTGGATTGCGGACTGGGTTGGATCGTGTCGAACACGGAGACTTGAGATGAGCACCATCAGCAAACTTGCCTCGTGGGTCGCCTCGGCGATCGTCATCGCCGCCGTGGCCGGTTGTGTTTCGAGAGACGAGTACCTGCGAACCGATTTCGCTCGCCGCAAAGCCCTCGAACGGGCCGAGACGCTGGACCGCGATCTCTCCGACGAACGAAACCGCAGCCTCGCGGTCGAAACCGAACGCGACAGCCTGCGCCGGGAGCTCGATGCCAAGAACGCCGAAGGTGAGACACTCAAAACCGAGAACACCTGGCTCGCACAGCACATGGACAAGGTCCAGGGGCAGTTGGACGACATGCTCGCCAGACACATCGGCGATGTCGAGGTCGTCGAGGTCAAGCTCCCTGCCGAACTCGACCGGGCCCTCAAGACCTTCGTCAAGAACCATCCGGAAGAAATCGAATATGACCCTCAGCGCGGCGCCGTCCGCTGGAAAAGCGACCTGACCTTTGCCAAGGGCAGCGACAGCGTTCGAGAATCCGCCCGGGGCGCCTTGGCCGAGTTCGCCGAAATCGTCAACTCCGAAGCCGC
Organism: Phycisphaerae bacterium; assembly: GCA_046754505.1. GTDB lineage: Bacteria > Planctomycetota > Phycisphaerae > UBA1845 > UTPLA1 > JAPULF01. The sequence continues at coordinate 7,313 of JBHHVX010000052.1, forward strand.
CAGCCAGTTCGAGGTGATTGTCGTCGGGCATACAGACAACTTGCCCATCGGCCCCGCGACCGCACGAAAACACCCTAGCAACTGGCACCTCTCCGTCCATCGCGCCGTCGCCGTCATGTTCGCGCTTCACCAGAATGGCGTGGGCTACGAGCGCATGGGATGCATGGGCTACGGCGAGTTTCATCCGCGCGAACCCAACCCTCCGCGCGGCGGAAACGAAGCCAATCGGCGCGTCGAGATATTCCTCGTCGGCGGGCGGAACGCCGTCGGGAACATCGACACCCCCTGACGCCGACCTCCCCCCAACGCAGTGTGCAATCAACACGCCCGGCGGCACACGTCGTCGGGCGTCTATTTTGCGCGCCGCCGTCCGCGCTTGCCGGCCGCCGATCGCCGCCGCGCCGTGCCCACCTTCCTGGCCGGGCGCTCCGTCGGCCGTCCAAGCACGTATGCGATCACAAAAGTCATCGCCGTGCCGATCGGGTACGTCCACGTGAACGCTGCGTAGGCCGATTGTCCCAGTTCATCGACCGTCCGATATCGGTGAAGGAAGACGATCGCCACCGCACCCCCGGCCAGCATGGCCGTCCGCTTCACGTCTCCGCCCGACCGGATCAGCCCCGCCACCAGGATCGCCGCCGCCCCGAGCCACACGATCCAGTCCGCCAGGCGGACTTCGTATCCCCCGACCGTCCCGATGGCGAGTCCGTGTTGCAGCATACCGAAGACCGCGAGCACCGACATTGGAACCGCCCAGATCAGACCCGATGCGTCGCGTTTCATTGGCAGAAAGGCCAGGAGAAATATCCCGAGCAGCGGGCCGTAGGTGTAGCCCACCAGCGCCAGCGCCAGGTCCACGACGTTGGCCTGTTGCTCCGCCAACGCGATACAGACCGTCGCTGTCAGACACAGCACTCCACCCCACAAAACCACCAGCGCCTTCGACAGCCCGATGTCGCTCGAAATCAGATGGGCGAACCAACCGTCCGGCCGCCCACCCCGGTGCCGCCGGCGCGGCAAAACCGCGAGTGTCGTCTGGGACAGCGCCGCCAGAGTCGAGTCCAGCGTCGACACCGCGGACGCAAAGATCGCCGCCACGATCAGACCGCGGACACCCGTCGGCAGCGCCCGGACAATGAAAATGGGAAGCAGGTAGGCATTTCGTTGCGTGTACATCGCCGCTTCCCCCGCCGTAAAGGGGTCTCGTAGAAAATAGACGTACAGAGCAATGCCAACCGCCAGCATCAACGCCGCGATGAACACACTGGCGCTGCTTGCGATGATGGCCTTTCTCGCATCGCCGCGGTTGCGGCAGCAGAACATTCGCTGCGCCATGACCTGGTCGGTCCCGAACGCCGCCAGATTCACGAACGGAGTGGCCAGCAGCCCGCACCACAGCGTGTATCGCAGCGACGGATTCGTCCGAAGGTCGAGCAGTTGAAACTTGCCCGCCGCCGCCGCGGTCCGCACCGCGTCCGGCAGCGAATCGGGCATGGCGTGGATCGCGAAGCCCAACGCCGCACACGCTCCCGCCATGAGCACGACGAACTGCAGAAGGTCCGTCCAGATGACCGTCGTCATGCCGCCCATCAGCGTCCAACCCACACTGAACATCCCGATCGCCCAGATCGATCGCCCGAGGTCCCAGTCGGCGATGACGCTCAGGACCAGGGCGGTGACATAAACCCGCGCCCCCTGCCCCAGGATGCCCCCGACGAGGAACAGGCCCGTCGTCGCCTTCCGGGCGCCAGCGCCGAGCCGGTGTTCTGCGTAGTCATAGGGGCTGTATATCTCGCGTGCGTAGTACTCCGGAACGAAGTAGAACCCGATAATCAACCGCGCGACCACCGCCCCCAGAGCCAGTTGCAGATAGGTGAGGTTTCCCCCGTCGGCGAAGCTGATCGCCGGCGCCCCGATGAACGTGACCGCCGATATCTCCGTCGCGATGATCGACCCGCAGATCGCCCACCACGGCAGCCTTCGTCCGGCGAGGAAGAAATCGCGAATCGTGGACTGTTTTCCCGCCAGCCGGGCGCCGACCAGCGTGGTCAGCACCAGATACGCGGCGACGACCAGCCAGTCGATCCGATTGAATGCGTGCGGGAGCGAACCGGCCGCCTCTGCCACGAGCATGGAAGGCCATACTCGTCCGAAAAAGAGGATCTTTCAAGTCTCCCATGCCGCCCTCGGTTTGATTTTTCGACTTTTTGACGTTTCCCAACGCGTGCCACCGCCACGCTCGCGCGGCCGCGAGCCCGCCGGCGCGGTACCTCCCCATCACACCCCGAATCACCGACGTTTCGGCTTTCCCACCCGTTTTGGAGTTTTGAGGTTTTGGCTTTTTGACGTTTCCCCGCGTTGGCCGCCGGGGTTGATTGAGCCGAGGGGACCCAGTAGAGTATAATAGTTGGTGAGCGCTGCCCTCCCGGCGAGTGGAATCCCGTTGCGGAGCCTTGGGCCACGCAACCCGGGGCTCTCGCCGGACCCTGCCGTGTTAGATCATTCCCTTATGGACGCACGCCGGTCGGAAGTCGTGATGGCAGATTCGGCGAACGTATCGGAACACACGACCCGAGTGCAGCAGCCAAAGACCGAACCGTCGAGGCTCCGGCCCCGACCGGATCGTTTGCCGAGACGCGGTGTGTGGCCGGCGCGAAGTTCGTCGGCATCACCCGGGAGAGAACCATGGCAGCCAAGTTACCGGTATGGGGCATCGATGTCGGGCAGTGCTCGCTCAAGGCCCTGAAACTTCAACCGGCGAACGACAAAGTCGAGGTTCTCGCCTTCGACGTGGTCGACCACGACGCCATCCTGTCCCAGGCCGAAACCGAGACTCCGGCGATGATCAAGAAGGCCATCGAGACCTTCCTCTCTCGAAACGACGTCGGCGACAGCCATGTCGTCGTGTCGGTGCCGGGGCAACAGACGCTGATGCGCTTCACCAAGATGCCCCCCGTTGAGAAAAAGAAAATCCCCGACATGGTCAAGTACGAGGCGGGGCAGCAAATCCCATTCGATATGGATGAGGTCGTCTGGGACTATCAGATCTTCACCGAAGAGGACTCTCCCGACGTCGAGGTCGGGATCTTCGCCATTCGACGCGAGCTGATCCGCAATCACCTGTCCCATTTCACGGATGTCGGCATCGAGCCGATCGTCGCGCAGGCCGGCCCGATGGCCTCTTACAACGCCGTCCGATTCGACCGCCCCTCCGGCGACGGCGAGGCGATGATCCTTCTCGACATGGGCGCCGTCACCACCGACCTGATCGTGTTGGAAGGCAGCGGCACCTCATCCAGTATGTGGTCGCGGCCGGTGCCGATTGGCGGAAACCGCTTTACCGAGGCGCTCGTCTCGGCCTTCAAGATCTCGTTCAAGAAGGCCGAGGACCTCAAGCGAAACGCCGCCTCCACCAAATACGCCCGGCAGATATTCCAAGCGATGCGACCGGTCTTCGCTGACATGGTCTCCGAGGTCCAGCGGTCGATCGGTTACTACACCTCGACCCACCGCGAAACCCACATCACACGCGTCCTCGGGATGGGCAACGCCTTCAAGCTACCGGGGCTTCAGAAGTTCCTCCAGCAGAACCTCCAGATTGAGGTCGAGAAACTCACCGGGTTCAAGCGGCTCGTCACCGCCGGACACGAAAAGCAACCTGCCTTCGGCGACAACATCATGAGTTTCGCCGTCGCCTACGGATTGGCCCTCCAGGGGCTCGATCTCGCCGCCGTCCGGTCCAACCTCCTGCCTCCAGAGATCGGCCGGAGCATCCTCTGGAAGAAGAAACGCCCGTGGTTCGTCGCCTCTGCCGCCTGCCTCGCCCTCGCCGCCGGCGTCGTCTGGGGCAAGAACGTCATGACAAACAGCGCCATCGACGAGGGCATGGGCACCGTCCAGTCGGCTCAAATCGGCCAGGCGCCCGGGCTCGACGCCGCTGAGCGCATCGTCAGCAGTGCCGCTTCCGATCGACCCGCCTTGGAGCGTGCCGTCGAAATCGCCAAAGCCGCCAACACCTTCAAGGCCGAACTCAACAAGGTCGGCGCGGTCGGTAACGACCAGATCAAGCAACTCGGGAAGATCGCCAAGCTGCCCAAAAAGAACGTCGTCGTGCCGCGAATCCTCGACGCCATCCATCGTGCCTTCGGCGAGGCCCGGTCCGGAGTCGTCAAGGACATCCACTCACCCGACGACTACAAGCAGCGCGTTGCAGACATACCACGGACACAACGCGACGAGGTCTGGATCGAGGACTTCTGGATGGGCTTTGCCTCACGTGACCCCGCGTCGGTCTTCGACTCCGACGGAGCCGGAGACCGCAAGCGACGCCGCACCGCGGGCTGGGCGATCGAAATCAAGGGTCGCACCACCCGGCCCCACCCCGAGGACTGGATCGGCCAGACGCTGAAAAAAGCCCTCGAAACACTCGGCCGCGAGCCCCGACGCGGTTTCTATCTCGATGAGGTCAAGCTCGTGAAGGTGATGGACGGACCGAAACGAAGAACGACCGGACGCGGTGGGCGACGGCCGCCGCCACGCCGATCCGGCTTCGGCCACGACAGAGACGAAGATCGGTTCGGCGGACGCGACCGGGGCCGATCCTCCGGCTTCGGGATCGGCGGCAGCGGCAGAAACAGTCGCTCCGGCAGCGGTGGTCGGACCAGGGCCGTCCAGTCGGAGATCGAAAAGATGCGGGTCAAGCCCGGAGTGGATCCGCTCACCGGTGAGGACACCTCGACCGATCGGTGGTTCGTTCTCCAACTGGTTGCCTACTATCGCAACACTACCAAGAAGCTGATTCCCGACCGGTGGAAGGAAAACGCGGACGCCGCCGGCGCAGAGGACGAGGAGCCCGCCGAACAACCCAAGGTGCCGCAGGACGAGTCCATGAATCCGTCTGTACGGGACTGAGAGTGCGCCTGTATGGCTCCACCAGGATCCGCTGTGCGGAACAGACTGGGGAATGAAGATTAGGTGCCCCATGCCTTACGGTCACTGCAAGACCGGCGACGCAGCGCCTTGGCCATCGACCGATCTGCGACACGCGGACACGAGGCACGAAGCAACAACATGCGACCGCCTGGCGGTCGGGTTTGAACCGGAGCGCAAAGCATGGCGTTTCTAAAAGCACACTGGATGAAGTTCGTGTTCGGGCTGGTTTGCTCGGGGGCGATTGCCGGGACGATCAGTGGCATGATCGCCCGCGACGACATCACAGGCCGACTGCAGACGGCCGAATCGGTCATCCGGGCCGTGCAGGGCCTGCGATCCGGGCCTGCCAACCGCGCGGTCATCGAAGCCCGGCGCAAGGAAAACGCCCGAAAAAAGCAGGAGTTCCAGCAGGCTGAGGACGTGGCCCTCGCCGTCCAGAAGTACAATCCGTTCTATGAGACCGTCGATGAGTCCGGAGAGGTCGTCCTCGCCTTGCGGCAGCCCCTGATCGACGGAATCCTGCCTGACCCGGTCGGCACGGCACCCCTCGCGTTCCGACCCCGGTACCGCGAGGCCCTTGACGAGCTCCTCGTCCGGCTCCACGCGACAGACAAGCCATCGCAAGACGAAGTCCGCGTGACCGAAGGCTTGCTCCGGGTGGGCGGCGGCAAAGCCTCCAGCGGCGCCACGCGCAATCCATGGTCGCCCGAGCGCCTCGGCGGAGCCGACGAAGACGAGGAACCGGAGCAGGGCTGGACGCCGCTCGAGGTCCTGCGAAAATCGCCCAAGTCCGTGGCGTCCTATCAGAAGGCCATCGAGGGTTATATGTATGTGACCTCGGCGGCCTTCGGACGCCATAAGCTCGCCGACAGCGTAGACCGCCCTGACGCCGCTGATATCTGGCAGGCCCAGATGTCGCTCTGGATTCAGCAGGACATCGCCACCGCTCTCGCCCGCTGCAATGAGGAAAAGGCCCGAGAGTTTGAGGCCGACGGCCGCCACGCCTGGGTCGCGAACCTCCCCGTCAAACATCTAAAACGCTTCTCGATCGCCGACCAACTGGGAGGACCTCAGGGACCGGGAGGCGGCCTGAACAAGCCCAAGGGTGGTTTCGCAACCTCGTTGACCGCCCGGCGCAACAACAAGGACATGTTCGTCGTCCCGCTGCAGCTCCAATTGGTCATAGAGGAGGCGGCGTTGCCCGCCGTCCTGGAAAAGCTCTGCGCCGTCGGCTTCTACACGCCGACCAACGTCAAGTACCACACCGTGCCCCCCAATCCGGCCCAGATCGGCTACATCTATGGCCCGGATCCGGTGATCGACGTGGTGATCGATCTGGAAGGTTATTACTTCCGAAAAGTCTACGATCAGTGGATCCCCACCAAGCAACTCAAGCAGGCCCTCTCGTCACCCGGTTGCGCTGTCGGCGGCGGGAGTCAAGAAGGCGGACAGTTCGGAGGACGAGGGAGAGGTTGATGCCCCAAGGCATCATTCGAGCGACGGTCCCGAAGACCGGCCGGACATCGCCCGGCGCGGCCTGCACGGATCGGGGAGTCTGAACTATGGCCAGAAAGAGTGTTGGTTTCGTCGATCAACACATCGAGAAGGTGGTGCTTGCCGTCTGCGCCCTCGCGCTCGTGGGAATCGCCGGCTGGTATTTCGCAGGCGATCCCTACGGAGCCGATCCGCAGAAGGTCTTCAATGACGCAAGGGACGCATCGGAACAGACGCGAATCGCCGTCCAGAGCGCTCGCCCTCCGAACCCGTCATCCTCGAACACGACAAAGTCCGACGCCGACCCACTCAAGGAGCTCGGGCGCTGGTTCGGGGCGAACGCCGAGGGTCTCGCCCGGATCGCCCGCATCGAGCCGCGCCCGCCGCGTCTCCAGCGATTCCCCACGCCCTTGCTACCCGTCGCCGAAACGGCCGATCAGGACCGCCACGGCCTTGCCAGAATCGTGGCGCCCGGCGTGCCGGCCGTCACCTCGGGCACGACCACGCTCGACATTCCCGCCCCCATGTTGCTTCGGCGGCTTGCCCGCGGGAGTGAACCCAAGTCCGTCGAGCCGTCGAAGCGGAGTTGGGTCTCCGTCGCCGCACAGGTCGATCTCGCCGACCAGACCCGGAACTTCCTTGCCGCCGGCTACAAGCCCGGCGAGCTGGCCCTGCTCGTCACAGGCGTCCAGTTGCAGCGAAAGGCGGTCGGTGAAGCCGGCGCCGATTGGGAGTTCGTCTCGACGTTCACCCCTTACCAGCCCCTGAGAAGACCGCAACTCCTCTTTCCCGACGGCAGGCGGATCGATCCCGCATCGGCCGACGCCAAAGACCGCTTCGTCCGCGAAATCCAGCGACGTTCCGAGGATACGTCCGCCCAGGACGTCATCGCTCGGACGCCCATGCCGCCGGCCACCGAGGGAGAGAAGGGCGACCCGATCGTCAGCCCGCCGATCCCGATCGATCCCCCATTGCTCGACGAGGCCGGCACGCCGACCGATCCCAAAGACCTCCAGCGCGACGCCACCCAACTCGCCAAGACCTGGCTCGCGGCGGCCGGCAAGGCCCTGAAGGGATCGAGACCGTATGGCGAGCCGGACCCCGACGCGGCCCGGATGCTCGCCGCAGCCGCAGCCGCAAAACGCGGCGCCGACGCGAACGTGCGGGAGAGGGCGCGATCCCTGCTCATGGGCGACATCGCTGCGGCCCTCAAGAAGATCAGTCGTCCGCCGCCCGCCGCCGATCCCCGCGATCCGCAGAAGCTCATGCCCCTGATCGCCCACGACCTGACGGTCGTTCCCGGTCGGACCTACATCTACAGAATGAGATATGAAGTCTACAATGTCTTCGCGGGCAATACCGACATCATGAAGAAGATGGACGACGCCAGGAAGCTCACCCTGTTCAGCGATTGGTCACCCGCCAGCCGCCCGGTCGAGGTCAAGAGCGACACCTACTTCTATCTCACTCGAGCCAGCGATGCCGATCGGAAGCAGAAGCGCGTTCAGGTGACGGTCTTCAAGATCGGCTCGCGCGGACAGGTCGACAAGCGCACCGACACCATCCAGGTCGGCGACGTCATCGGCCGAAAAGGCACTCGAGCACAGAGGACCGACTTCACGACCGACATGGTCTGCGTCGACATCGCCTTCGAGAATCGGGGAGGCCGATCCGACGCCGTCATGGTCTATGTCGACTCCAAAGACGGAAGTCTCTGGGAACGACGCTACTCCTCCGACCGCAACGACAAACGTTACCGCGATCTCAAGACCAAGAGTCGCTAACCCCCCCCCGTTTTGACTTTTTGATTTTTTGACGTTTTGACGTTTCCGCGCGTCTGCGCCACTGGCGAGCCCCCTCGAGTTCGACTACCCTTTCGCGAGGATATCAAGGGCTGAGAAATCACGAAAGGATGGGCCGATCGATGAATCGTCTGTGCCCCACACGCTCCCCGAGAACCCCTGTCACGGGTCCGGCCGCGATCTGCGCCGTGCTGCTCGCCACCGCGACCGCCGCGGCCCAATGGCCCCAGTGGGGCGGACCGAACCACGACTTCAAGTGCTCGACCACCGGCCTCACCGACACCTGGCCCGACCAAGGACCGAAGCGGCTCTGGACCCGTGACCTCGGCGAAGGCTACTCCGGCATAGTGGTCGACGACGGCCGGCTCTTCACGATGTACCGCGCCGACGACAAGGAGATCGTCGTCGCGATGGACGCTGCCACCGGCCGGACTCTCTGGGAACACGCCTATGACGCGCCGGTGCCCAAGAAGCACGTCCGGCAGTTCGGCGCCGGCCCTCGGGGCGCGCCACTCGTCGTCGGTAAACGGGTCTACACCGTGGGCGTTTCGGGCATCCTGCATTGCCTCAGCAGGAAGACAGGGCGCGTCCATTGGTCCCACAAACTGCTCGAAGAATTCGACGGCACCTTCCTGATGCACGGCTATGCGTCCAGCCCGCTGGTCTACAAGCGGCTCCTCATCGTGCCCGTCGGAGGCAAGGGCCACAGCTTCGTCGCGCTCAACCGCCGGACCGGCAGGATCGTCTGGAAGCGGCACGACTTTGCCAACAGCTATTCCTCACCCATTGTCATCGATGTTGACGGTCAGGATCAGCTTGTCTGTTTCATGGGCTCCGAAGTGGTCGGCCTCGATCCGCTGACCGGCGACTTGCGATGGAGCTTCCCTCACGAAAACCGCTACCACCAGAACATCTGCATGCCCGTCTGGGGTGACGACCACATCCTGTTCATCACCTCGGTCGAGGGTGGCGGCAGCCGCGGCCTCCGGCTCACCCGCGCCGGAAACGAGACCCGAGTCGAGGAACTGTGGCACAACTCCAAGGTTAAGGTCCACCACACCAACGCCATTCGAGTCGGCGACACCGTCTATACCTCCACCGGCGGACGCGGCCCCGCCCTGATCAATGCCATCAACGTCAAGACCGGCAAGATCGCCTGGCGCGAGCGCGGTTTTGCCAAGGCGACCCTGCTCTATGCAGACGGCCGTTTCATCCTCCTCGACGAGGACGGCAACCTTGCGCTCGCCCGCGCCACGCCGGAGCGCCTGACCATCCTGAGCAAGGTCCATCTTCTCGATCGGCCCGCATGGACCGTCCCGACCCTCGTCGGCCATCGGCTCTACCTGCGCGACAAGAAGGTGATCATGGCGTTGGATTTGGGTTGAGCGCGGTCCGGTTCGGTACCCCTCGGATGAGCGGCACCGGCGGGGCCATCCATGTCTTCGGTTGATCGAACTGCCGGACAAGCCGTGCGCCCACAAGCACGGGTGCGTGACAGGATCGGCCGCGGAGTGCCACGGGCAGCTTGCCTGCCCGTGTCCGTGTAAGGCACTCTGCGTCGATGCACTGGCGGACAAGCCGCCAGTGGCACCCATCGGGTCTGCCGGGCGCTGCAGCCAAGACTGTCACAGGCCCCGCAAGCACCGGGATCACACTGTACGAGGCGCGTCCGGATCGTTATGCTATCGGCATGGCCGGACGTCCGTACACCACACCGCTGCTGATCGAGAACGATCGTGCGATTCGCCTCAAGCGCCTCCCATTCGGTGAGCGCCGGTTCGACGAGGAATGGCTCCAAGATTTACTGTTTCGACATCCGAGCCTCATTCCGGTTGATGAGATTGAGCCGGTGTTCGCGCCGGCCGTACCCGTGGCCCGTGAGCTTCCAACGCCCTCCGGGCCGTTGGACATCCTCTACCTCACTCCCGGCGGTTATCCGACGCTTGTCGAAACAAAGCTCTGGCGAAACCCGGAGGCGAGACGCCAAGTTGTCGCCCAGGTGATCGACTATGCCACACAATTGTCGAAATGGTCTTATGAGGACCTGATTGCTGCGGTCAGACGTACCCAAGCATCTTCGGCGGATAGCGATCCACTGGTTGCGTTGATGGAAGGACGCGAAGAGGCGTGGGAACAGGCGCGTTTTGTAGACACGGTCACCCGCAATTTACGGCAGGGGCGAATGCTCCTGCTCATCGTGGGAGACGGCATACACGAATCGGTCGAGCAAATGGCCGAAACCCTCTCTCGCACGCCCCAACTCGGGTTTTCACTTGCGCTCGTGGAGATGGGGCTGTTTGAACCCGCGGATCGCTCGGAGCCGCTCTTTGTGCAGCCGAGAATCATTGCCCGGACGCGCGAGGTCGTGCGCGCCATTGTGCAGATCCGAGGGCAGGTTGAACCAGAGGATGTGCATGTCGAGACTCCGGCAGCCGAAAGGGCGTCAGAAGCCGGGCAGCGTCGCACGCTGACGCAGGAAGCGTTCTTCGAGACGCTGGCAGAGGAGGGATCCTCCCGCACGGCGGAGGAATTGCGCGAATTCCTCCGGGAGGTCGAGTCATGCGGTATCGAGATTGTGACCCGACAGGCGAGTTTGTCGCTCCACTACATCGAGCCATCGGGGGGCGCACGGTTCAGTTTCGGTTCAGTGTACGTGCATGGCTCGGTCGACATGTATTACGTTTTGTACTATTGTCAAAAGGCGAGCATCGACGAGCAAATCGCGCGAGACTATCTGGAGGAAGTTTCTAAGTTAGTACCTGCAACGCAGGTTAATATATGGGAGGCGAAGGACGGCTTGTGCTCGGCGATAAAAATCGGCAAGCGCCATGTTCTTATCCAGGAGCTTCTCCCACGGCGGACAGACTGGTTGGCAGCAATCGATCGCATGATCTCCCGAATCAACGATGCCGCCAAGAGGTCGGACATCGAATGATTCAGCGTGAACGGCCCCGCCGCGATCGATCACGGCCGCCGCCAGGTCGGGTGGCGAGCAGCCCTCATGGCAGTCGGCCGATTCCGTAGGTGTCCGCCCCGCGCCCCGGAGGTGAATCGAGGTCCATGTTCAGTTGAAGCCGGGCTGCGTCGGTCATCCGCTCCGGCGTCCATGGCGGGTCCCAGACCAGTTCCACGCCGACCTCGGTGACGCCCTCGACGGCCTTTGCCTTCGACTCGACCTGCGCGACCAGGGTCCCGGCCACCGGGCACGCCGGCGACGTCAGCGTCATCCGGATCGACACCTTGCCGGCGTCATCGACCTCCAGCGCATAGATCAGCCCGAGGTCATAGATATTGACGGGAATCTCCGGATCAAAGACCGTCCGCAGAACCTCGATAATCCGATCTCTGGTCGCCTCGCAACCCATACCCACCTCCAACACCGTCAACTGCTAACCGGAAACTGAAGACTGAAAACTGAAGACTGAAGACTGATAACTCTTCACTCCGTCGTCACAATGCCCTCAATGTGGTCTTCCAGTGCCGCGTTCACCGTATGCCATACCAACGTCGCGCACTTGACGCGGGCCGGATACTGGCACACGCTGGAAAACGCCTCGAGCTTGCCAAGCGCCGGTCCTCCGTCGCCGTTGCCCGTTTCCCCCATGAGCATTCCGTGAAACTTCCGGAACAGCGCCCGCGCCTCGTCCAGGGTCTTCCCCTTGAGGCTCTGCGTCATCAGCGACGCCGAAGCCGTCGAGATCGCGCAGCCGGAGCCCTCAAACGTCACGTCCTGCACCACGTCTCCGTCGAGCTTGAAGTACACCGTCACCCGGTCACCGCACAGCGGGTTGTAGCCGTCGGCCTGCCGGTCGGCCTGCTCCATCCGCCGGCAGTTTCGCGGACTCTTGTTATGGTCAAGAATCAATTCCTGATACAGGTCGCTCAGGTCCGACATCAGGCAAACACCTCGATGACCCTTCGTACGCCCGCCGCCAGCGCGTCAATCTCGTCCATCGTGTTGTAAAAGGCAAACGAAGCCCGGCTCGTCGCCGGAACATGGAAGTGCTGCATCACCGGCTGGGCGCAGTGATGACCTGTCCGGACCGCGATGCCCTCCCGGTCTAGCACCGTCCCCACGTCGTGCGGATGGACCCCTTCGACCACGAATGAGACCACCGCCGCCTTGTCCGCCGCCGTCCCGATCAGCCGCACACCGGGTATCGCCGACAGCGCCTCGGTCGCCCGCTCCAGAAGCGTTCGCTCGTACGCCTCGATCCGGTCCGGCCCAATGTCCGCCACATAGTCCACCGCCGCCCCGAACCCGATAGCCCCGGCAATGTTCGGCGTGCCCGCCTCGAGACGCCCCGGCAGATCGCCATACGTCGTCTTCTCAAACGTCACCGATCGGATCATCTCGCCGCCCGCTTGATAGGGCGGCAGCTCGTCCAGCAACTCATAGCGGCCATACAACGCCCCGATCCCCGTCGGGCCGAACACCTTGTGACCGGAAATCGCATAGAAGTCACATCCCAGCGTCTGAACGTTCACCGGCAGATGCGACGCCGCCTGTGCCCCGTCCAGCAAGACCGGAATGTCCCGGCGATGCGCCGCCTCGATGATCTCGCGGACCGGATTGACCGTCCCCAGAGCGTTCGACACGTGCGTCACGGCCACCAGCCGTGTCCGCGGTCCAAGAAGACACTCGTACTTTTCCAGACGAAGCTCGCCCGCGTCGTTGATCGGGATCACGCGCAGAACCGCCCCGGTCTGCTCGCAGAGAATCTGCCACGGCACGATGTTGGAGTGGTGTTCCATCTCCGACACCACGATCTCGTCGCCCCGGCCGATCCGCTGTCGGCCGTATGTCTGCGCGATCAGGTTGATCGCCTCGGTGGTCCCTCGACAGAAGACGATTTCCTCAGGGCGCGACGCCCCCAGAAAACGCTGTATGCTCCGCCGCGCTCGTTCATACGCTTCGGTCGCCCGAACGCTCAGTTCATGAACGCCGCGATGGATGTTCGCGTTGGCCTCTTCGTAGTGTCGCCGAATCGCGTCGATCACGACCTGCGGCTTCTGTGTGGTCGCCGCGTTGTCCAGATAGACCAGCGGTTTTCCGTGGACCTTCCGCCGGAGGATCGGAAAGTCCTTCCGGAACCGCGACACGTCAGGTTTCACGTCGCCGATCCGCCGATCGGACGAGTTCGCTGTAGTGGCGGCTATACTCATACGGTCTCCCAAAACGAAGCAGTTCCCCGTGGGGCAACTGGTCAAATAGCAGGTCCTGCAATTGGTCTCGAAGCGGCTCGACCCGGACCAGGCCGACGCTCTCCCCCGCGAAGGCGTAGATCAAAAGACTCCGAGCCGCGTCCCGGCTCAGCCCCCGCGACTGAAGATAGAACACCGCTTCCTCATCGATCTGGCCGACCGTCGCCCCGTGCGTGCACTTGACGTCATCGGCGAAGATTTCCAGTTGCGGCTTCGAATCCACCAGCGCGCTCTCTGACAGCAGAAGACTCATGTTGCTCTGTTTCGCGTCCGTCTTCTGAGCATCCTCGGCCACCAGGATCCGGCCGCTGAACACACCCCGGGCACGGTCGTCGTAGATCCCCTTGAAGTACTCCCAACTGTTGCAGTGCGGTTTGGCGTGTTCCACCCGCAGGTGGTTGTCCACATGCTGGTCGCCCGCGGCGACGGTCAATCCGTTTAGCGTGCAGGCACATCCTTCCGCATCCAGCAAGGCGCTGATGTCGTTGCGAACCAGCCGCCCCCCCAGCGACACCCCATGCGACGACACCGTGCTCGTCCGGTACTGGTGAATCGCCAGCCGCCCCGTGTGAAACGCCTGGGGCCCTTCGCGCTGTATCTTCGTGTGATCCACCATCGCGTTCTCGCCGGCCACGATCTCCGTGACGGGGTTCGTGAAGTAAGCGCCTTCACCCACGCCGCCATAGCTCTCCACGACCGTCGCCTGACTCTCCGCTTCCGCCACGATCAGGTTTCGAGGATGCGTCATCACCGCCTCCCCGCGGGCGTCGGTCACAAAGACCAGATGGATCGGGTCCTTCGCCACCACGCCTCTCGACAGGTGAATGAAGGCCCCGTCCTCCATCAGTGCCGTGTTCAGCGCGACGAACGCCGCGTCCTCGAATGGGACGTACTGTCCGAGGTGGGCCTCCACAACTTCCCGGTCTGACGTCACCGCCTCCGCCAGGCCGCACACCCGCACGCCATCCGGCGCGGGCCGAATCTCCGACAGCGCCCGGCAAAACCGCCCGTTCACAAACACCAGTCGCGTGCATCCCGCGTCCCACCGCGTGAGGCTCGCAAGCCCCTCCGCCGTGACCGCCTCCGACGGCCCGGCAAGCCGGAATCCTCCGTCCGCGATCGGCGCCACCGACGTGAACCGCCACTCCTCGTCCCGTGTCGTTGGAAAGCCGAGCGCCGCGAAGCGCGCGATCGCCGCCTGCCGCATCGGCGCCAGCCACGCCGCATGTTCCGCCGGACGTCCCTCGAACGCCGACACACACGAAGCCACACCCGAAACCGCCTGTGAGAGAACCACGAGCGCCACTCCCTAAGAAGTCATAGCCGGACGACTGCCGGCGGCCTGCTCGAGCCAGGCGTAGCCCTTTTCTTCCAGCTCGAGCGCCAGCTCTTTGCCGCCGGATTTCACAATCTCACCGTTCAGCAGCACATGCACAAAATCCGGAACAATGTAGTTTAACAGCCGCTGATAGTGAGTGACGATCACGACCGCCCGCTCCGGACTCCGCAGTCGATTGACCCCGTCCGCGACGATCTTCAACGCGTCGATGTCCAGCCCCGAGTCGGTCTCGTCCAGGATCGCCAGCCGCGGCTCCAGAACTGCCATCTGAAAGATTTCGTTTCGTTTCTTTTCGCCGCCGGAGAATCCCTCGTTGATCGCCCGGTTGAGGAGCCGGGCGTCCAGTTGCAAAAGCTCCGCCTTCTCGCGCACCAACCCGAGAAAGTCCACGGCGTCCAGCTCGTCCTCGCCTCGATACTTCCTCGCTGCGTTCAGGGCCGCCCGAAGGAAGTAACTCGTCGTGACGCCCGGAATCTCGACCGGATACTGAAATGCCAGGAAGATTCCCTCACAGGCCCGCTCGTCCGGCGCCAGTGATAGCAGGTCCTTGCCGTTGTAGCGCACGTGTCCCCCCGTCACCTCGTAGCACTCCCGCCCCGCCAGCACCTGCGCCAGCGTGCTCTTGCCGGACCCGTTTGGCCCCATGATCGAATGCACTTCCCCGGGTCGGACCGTCAGGTCGATGCCCTTGAGGATCTCATGGCCTTCAATGGATGCGTGTAAGTTCTCGATTTGAAGCATGTGTCGTTACCAATTGCCAGTTACCAGTTGTCAGTTATCAGTTGTCAGCCTGAAGGTGCTGTGCTTCCAGTTTTACCCGACACTGCCTTCCAGACTCACCTCGAGCAGCTTCTGGGCCTCCACGGCGAACTCCATCGGCAGCTCCCGAAACACCTCCCGGCAGAACCCGTTGACGATCATGTTTACGGCGTCCTCCGTCGAGATGCCGCGCTGGTTGCAGTAGAAAAGCTGATCTTCGCCGATCTTTGACGTCGTCGCTTCGTGCTCCATCCGCGCCGTGCTGTTCTTGACCTCGATGTACGGGAAGGTGTGCGCCCCGCACCGGTCTCCCATCAACATCGAATCGCACTGCGTGAAGTTTCGCGCGTTCGTCGCGCCCTTGTTGATCTTCACCTGCCCTCGATAGGTATTCTGGCCGTGTCCCGCCGAGATTCCCTTCGAGATGATCGTGCTCCGGGTGTTCTTGCCGATGTGGATCATCTTCGTGCCGGTGTCGGCCTGCTGATAGTTGTTGGTCAACGCCACCGAATAGAACTCGCCCACCGAACCATCGCCCTGCAAAAGGCAGCCCGGATACTTCCACGTAATGGCCGAGCCGGTCTCCACCTGCGTCCACGAAATATGGCTGCGAACGCCCGCGCACTTCCCGCGCTTGGTGACGAAGTTGTAGATGCCGCCCTTGCCGTCCTTGTCGCCGGGAT
>JBHHVX010000053.1:0-23338 GCA_046754505.1 Phycisphaerae bacterium
CCTCCCTGCTATTGGACGCCGGAGCCATGCCTTAAAAAAACCCGGGGGCTGGGGGGTCCGGGGGGGGGTTACAACCCCGCCGCCGGCTTGGTGTCTCCGAACGACGTTCGGTCCGCAATTACGAGCCGAAGTCGCCGTCGCCGTTGTCGTTGCCGTTCCCGTCGTCATCAGGCTCAGGCACGATGACGCCACAGAGATCAACCGAGCAACTCGACGTGTTACCGCACTCATCCGTCGCAGTGACGATCAGAGTCGCAGTCCCGGCCTCGATCTTCAAGATGCCGTTATGCACCTCAAATTCGCACTCGTTCACCTCGCACTCGAGATCAATCATCTGACCATCGACCACCGGAATCTGGAGGCAGCCGAACTGGATCTGAGGACAACTGATGTCAAGCACAGCCGAAACGCTCACGGCACCACAGCCATCGGTGGCCGTAAAGCCGATCAGTACGTTTCCGCTGTCGTCGCCGCCGCCGTCCAGGAACAGCGTCCGGCCACCGACCGACGAGCCGCGACCTTCGAACTGGCCACCGGCCGACATGTCGAGGTTTCCGGAGCAAGTCACCATCGGCGGAGTCGTGTCCACGATGGTAAACGTGGCCGAGCACTGCGACGAAAGCCCGTTGGCATCGTCGGTCGCCGTCCACGTCACCGTCGCCGAACCCGTGCCACCGCAGTCGTCAGACAGGCCGGTGAAGTCGTTCGTGACCGTCACCGAACCGCAGACGCCCGCCGAAGCCGTCACCGCGCTCAACCAAGCGTTGAGCTGTGACGTGTTGCCGGCACCGTCGCACTCGACGGTCATGTCGGCAGGACACTCGATCGTCGGCGGAGCGTCGCACGAGAAGCCATCACCGAGCGTGCCGATGACCTGGCCACCCGCCGACTCACAACACAGCGGCGTCGAAATGATGCAGCCGTTGTTGATGCAGCAGATGACCTGGTTCGGGAACTCAGGCGGACAACCATTGCCGATGCCAGCGACCACCTCGGAGTCAGCGAACTCGCCGCCCGTCGCGATGACCACACCATCCAGAGACAGCGTGTAGCTGCCGAGGCCGAAACCACAGCAGATGCCGTCGCCGAAGGCGTCGAAGATGGTCCACTCGTAGCAGCTCGACGAACAAACCGGGACATCCGTGATGTCATGAGCGTCCGGAATGCTGAACGGACCGGCCGAGGCCACCAGGCCGCCGCCGATTTCGCTCAACTCCCAGGTCGTCTCAGCCGGGAAGTCGTCCGTAAGCACGTCCACTGTCAGAGTGGCGTCTTCAGCGCCGGCCTTGCAAAGGGCACCGCCGCCACCGCCACCGCAACCGCCACCGATGTTGGTGGTAGTCTCGAAGTCGGCGAAATCGCCGCCGGTCACGACCAGCGTCCCATTGAAGAACACCGAGTAGCTGCCATTGCCGAAGCCGCAGCAGATCCCATCGCCGAACGCGTCGAAGATGGTGAAGTCGTAGCAGCTTGTCGAGCAAAC
The DNA here is from genome assembly GCA_046754505.1 of Phycisphaerae bacterium. Classification (GTDB taxonomy): domain Bacteria; phylum Planctomycetota; class Phycisphaerae; order UBA1845; family UTPLA1; genus JAPULF01. The sequence goes on from JBHHVX010000053.1 coordinate 1,484, forward strand.
CGGAACGTCGGTGGTGAACAGCGTTGCGGGATCCGCGTACGGACCGCCCGTGGCGACCACGCCACCGCCCTGCTCATCCAACTCCCAAGTCGTCTCACCCGGGAAGTTGTCGGTCGTCACCTCGACGGTGATAACCGCGTCTTCCTGGCCGGCCTGGCAGAGGTTGCCACCGCCGCCGCCGCCACAACCGCCACCGATGTCGGTGGTGGTCTCGAGATCGGCGAAATCGCCGCCGGTCACGACCAGCGTCCCATTGAAGAACACCGAGTAGCTGCCATTGCCGAAGCCGCAGCAGATCCCATCGCCGAACGCGTCGAAGATGGTGAAGTCGTAGCAGCTTGTCGAGCAAACCGGAACGTCGGTGGTGAACAGCGTTGCGGGATCCGCGTACGGACCGCCCGTGGCGACCACGCCACCGCCCTGCTCATCCAACTCCCAAGTCGTCTCACCCGGGAAGTTGTCGGTCGTCACCTCGACGGTGATGACCGCATCTTCTTGGCCGGCCTGGCAGAGGTTGCCACCGCCGCCACCGCAGCCACCGATGTTGGCGGTGGTCTCGGAGTCGGCGAAATCGCCGCCCGAGCCGACGAGCGTGCCGTTGAACAGGACTTCATAGGAACCCATGCCGAAGCCGCAGCAGATCCCATCGCCGAAGGCATCGAAGATGGTGAAGTCATAGCAGCTTGTCGAGCACACGGGGACGTCCTGAGTGAACAGCGTGGCCGGCTGGCTATAGGGGCCACCGCTGCCGACAACACCGCCGCCCTGTTCCGCGACCTCCCAAGTCGTCTCACCCGGGAAGTTGTCGGTCGTGACGTTGACCGTAATCACGGCATCCTCGCTACCGGGGATGCACACGGTCGGCTGCGCGTCGCCGCTGCAGTCCGTGCCGTTGCCCAGGAAGGTGCCGCCCGCGGCCGCACAATCGTCCATAGACAGCTCGGCACAGGACCCGTCGGCCATACAGCAGCCGCCGAGCGGAGCACACGCGTTGTCGGCCGTCAGGGTCGCCTGGTATTCCGCACCACAGGTGACACCATCAAAGCCTTGGGGCGCCGCGAACAGCCAGACGATACCCGGCTGAACCAGGCGCGTCAGACTGCCCTGCACACAGCTATCGAACAACCCGGCATCGCCGAGGTCGATGTTGTTGCAGTCCGGAGCCGGAACCAGGATGAAGGTCAACACGTCGAACTCGGCCTCGACCGTCCACGTCAGCGTGGTCGGCGAGAACAGTTCGATCTGATACCAGTCGGTATCACGCGTGCCGCCCGAAGCCCCGGCGGTGGAGCAGTACGTCTCGCCGCACGAGATCGGGCTATAGACGGCCGGCGATGAGTTGCAGCCGCCGTTGACCGAAACGCAATCCGGCTCATTCTCCAAAGTCGCGTTCGGATCGCACACGACGTCGCACGGAGGCAACGAAGTGACGCTCAGGTCATAAGCACCACAACCGCCAGTGCTGAACGCCTCGACGTCCACGAAGTACGTCCCAGCGGCCAACACGGCCACGACCTCCGACTGGAGGCCGCAGGAGTCGTCGTTGGTGCCCACTTCGGTCCCACAACAGGTCGTGCCAACGGCCAGCCATGTATCCCACGAAGCGCCGCAGAGCGAGAAGGTCCACTCCCCGGCGGTGGGAAGGGTGACCTCGTACATCTGCTCTTCGGAGCCACGGATGTCGCAGTCGTTGCCGGCACCACAGGTGTCACCGGAGAACACGCCCGGCGCGGTGACTTGGAAGTCGGTCAAGCAGGACGCACCCTGGGTAATGTTCAGGGTGTAAGTACCGCACTGCGATGCGCCGAAGGCCTCGATGTCCACGAAGTAAGTCCCCGGAGCCAGCGCGACCGTGATCTCGGACTGGAGGCCACAGGAATCGTCGTTGGTGGCGATATCGGCGCTGCAGCAGGTCGTGCCGATTGCCATCCACGTGTCATAGGAGGCGGCACCACACAACGAGAACGTCCAGGAAGCAGCCGTCGGGATGTCCACCTGGTAAATCTGCTCCTCGGAGCCACGAACGGCGCAGTCGTTGCCGGCGCCGCAGGTGTCGCCCGAGAAGGAGCCGGGACCCGTCACCGCGAAATCGACGCACGCCGGCAGCGCGCCACAGGGTGGCGGCAGGCTCGCGCAAGTCGCGTTTGCGGTGAAGTCGAAGGTGCAGTCGGTCTCAAGCACGTTGTCCGTGCAGGTGCCGCCGCCGGCGGTATCACAGCACGCGCCCGAAGCCGGGCCGGCCACGCCGAAGTCCACACGAACGACCCAGTGCATGTCCGGGAACCCGATGGCCGGTGTGTCCACATAGTCGTTCAGACCACAGGCGGCAGCCGCCAGGTAGGCCGGAGCGGACTGGCCGGCGGAGTTCGAGCCGACAAAGAACGAGCCGCCATCCCCGCCGTCCGCCGTCTGTCGGCTGGGCGAGAAGACCTCGACGACCATGGTCGAATCGGCCGGCAGGGTGATGCCCATGCCGGTAAAGTCCGCCGTCACAGTCGTCAGCGAAGTAGCATCCAGAACCAGAACGTCGAGCGTCCCCATCAGGGTCAGGTTGGCCATGCTTGGAGGACCGGCCGGGCTGGTATAGACGCTGACGGTGACGGTGTAGTCACCGCCGGTGTTCGTCTCGACGCCAAAGTCTACGCAGGACAGGTCCTGCGGGGACCCGGCCGTCGCACCCTGCGACAGGTCGAACGACCGAGCGTAGAAGTTGTCGGTGTTGACGCCGCCGGCATTGCACGAGACGGAAGCGCCCGAAACAATCGTGTTCGGGTCGGTGTTCTGTGTGATCGTGAGCGAGCCGCAACCGCCGCCTTGCAGCAGTCCGCCGTTCCCGTCACCCGCAAGCCCGCCCGCCTTGCCCGAGGCCGGCTGATGGGCCCGGAGCACGTTGGGGAGCAACTCAGTCGAGGCCGTCGGCGCGTGACTGATCTTCGTCCGCAGCGTCTTCTGCCTCGCCTGTCCCATGGCCACGCTCGCACAGAGCAGTGCGGCGCAACAGGTACACAAACTCGTCCTCAATTTCATTCTGGGGTACCTCCTTTTGTGTATGAGTAAGACTTGAACCGTCCTTCTACCTTTCGGAATCTCCGAAAAAACACAACCGTAAATCTGGCTGCCCTCGGGCACGCGAACCGGCGCACCGCCGCTGTTCCATCCCTCCTCCCACACGCCAAAGCACCGTATGTTCGGACACACATGCCCCGAGCAGCCAACACGCGCCGCGGATACGCGGACCTCCCTACGGCCCCACTGCGCGGCGTATTATCTGATCTATGAGATCTACGCATCTTTCCTCAGTTCGACTCTCGCTGAAAGGAGGCGCTCCTGCCCTGACCTCCGCTTCCAGACAAATCCCTACCGAGCTATAATCCTGACCCTACCACAGTTCGTGGGCAGATGTCAACCCGGAAAACGTATTTTTTCGGAACCATTCTTGGGATTTCTCAAGTGTGCACAGGTGCACACGCGAGCGCGCGGCGAGCCGACGGAGCGAGCCGGACGGACACGCCGACCGCAGCGATCCTCGCGGCTGAACGATCGTTCGAACGACAGGCTATCGGACCAGCCACCGACGCTCCGCGGCTCTCAGACGCCCGCGACATGCGACGCCGCCGGCGAGTTAACACGCAAGCAGAAGGGAAGTTACGATCGATCGCCATAACATGACGCTTGCGGTCCGTTCATCGAGCTCCCATAATCGGCGCCGTGATTGTGCCCCACGCGATCACCCGCGATGACACGATCGACGGCCTCTGCCGGCAACTGGCGACCACCTCGACCCCGGTCGCCGCCAGCGGGCTGTGGGGGTCTGCTGCGCCCATCCTCGCCGCCGCGGTCGCCGGCGCAATCCAACGGCCCCTTCTTTTTCTGACGCCCCACATCAATCAGGCCGACGACGCCCGCGACGACATCGAGACCACCACCGGAAGGCCGGCCGAACTGCTCCCGGCCTGGGAAACGCTGCCCGGAGAGGGTTCCGGAGCCGGCGAAATCACCGCCGAGCGAAGCCGCTTGTGCGCCGCGCTGCTCGATCGCCGAACGAACCCGCAGGCCGCGAGCCGCGCATCGCAACCGGAAGCCCAGGTGCCGTATTGCGTCGCTCCGGCTCAGGCCCTCATGCAACCCGTGCCTTCACCCGCCCACATCGAGGCCAGTGCCTTGACACTTCACGTCGATCAGCAACTCGAACCGCACGAGATCACGCGCTGGCTGGTGGATCGCGGGTTCGAGCGGCTCGACCGCGTCGAACAGCCGGGGGACTTCGCCCTGCGCGGCGGCATTCTGGACGTCTTCGCCACCGCCGACGTCGATCCGGTGCGCATCGAGTTCTTTGGCGACCGGATCGAGTCGATCCGGCCATTCGACATCGGATCGCAACGATCGATTCGCACCCTGAGCGCCACACGGATCACGGTGCCGCCGGATCCCGCGAGCGTTGCCGCCGAAGACACCACCTCGTTTCTCGATTATCTCGCACCTGAGACTCTTGTCGTTCTCCACGAACCGATCGAGATCATCGAGATTGCGCGGACCGTGCTCGCCCGCCTGGGCAACCCGATCGGCCACACACCGATCGACGCCCTCCTGAAACGACTGGGCCGGTTCGGGCAACTGCACCTCACGCGCTTCGCCGGCGCAACCGTTGAGGATCGCAACGTCTTCGCCGTGCACTGCGAGCCGCTCCCCACGTTTGACACGCGGTCGTCCGACGCCGTCCGGGAATTGGTCCTCCTTGCCAAAAAACAGACGGTAGTAGTTTACTGCGACAACCGCGGCGAGCAGCAGCGGCTGAGCGAGTTGGTCGACCAGGGGCTCGGCAGCGCCCAAGACGCCGAAATCGAGATGCGGATCGGATTGATTCATCAAGGCTTCCAGTGGCGAACGGCCCGCCCCGATGCCGACGGAATCGCGTTCGCCGTCGTGCCCCACCACGAACTCTTCCGCCGTTACACGCAGAAGCGCCGCATCCGACGGGTCACGGCGGCGCGACCCATCGATTCGTTCATCGACCTGAACGACGGTGACTTCGTCGTGCACCTCACTCACGGCATCGGTCAATACGTCGGCATGAAGACCATGCGAAAGGGCCAGTCCCACAAGAGCGAGGAATACCTGACGCTCCGATTCGCCGACAAGGCCACCGTCCACGTGCCCGTCTCACAGATCGATCTGGTTCAGAAATACGTCGGGAGTCGGGGCGCCCGGCCCGCGCTTTCCAAGCTCGGCGGCACGCGATGGAAATCGACGCGGGAAAAGGTCGAACAGGCCGTCGACGACCTGGCCGCGGACCTCCTGCGGATTCAGGCCGTGCGCGAATCCCAGCCCGGAATCGCCTTTCCTCAGGACACCCACTGGCAGACCGAGTTTGAAGACGCCTTTCAGTTCACCGAAACGCCCGACCAGATCGCCGCCATACGCGACGTAAAGAGCGACATGATGCGCCCTCGGCCGATGGACCGCCTCCTCTGCGGCGACGTCGGATATGGAAAGACCGAACTGGCCATGCGGGCCGCCTTCAAGACCGTCGAATTCGGGCGCCAGGTCGCCGTGCTCGTCCCGACCACCGTGCTCGCCGAGCAGCACAACCGGACCTTCACCGAACGCATGGCCGACTACCCCTTCGTCATCGAATGCCTCAACCGTTTCCGTCCGGCCAAGCAGCAGCGTCAGATCATCGCCCGCGCCCGTAAGGGCCAGGTCGACATCCTCATCGGCACGCACCGACTGGTGTCGAAGGACGTCGGTTTCGCCGACCTCGGCCTCGTCATCATCGATGAGGAACAACGATTCGGCGTCGAGCACAAGGAGCGTCTCAAACGTCTCCGCACGACCGTCGACGTCCTTACCCTCACGGCCACGCCGATCCCCCGGACCCTCCACATGTCCATGATCGGCCTGCGCGATATTTCGAGCCTGGCCACGCCCCCGATGGACCGCCGCGCCATCTCGACCCGTGTCGTCACCTGGGACGACCGGCTCATCCGCGAGGCGATCATTCGCGAACTCAACCGTGACGGCCAGGTCTACTTCGTCCACAACCGCGTGCAGTCCATCGAACGCATCGCCAACGCCGTCCGCTCGCTCGTGCCCGACGCCCGCGTCCTCATCGGCCACGGCCAGATGCCCGGCGAACAGCTCGAAGACGTCATGCGGCGTTTTGTCAATCGGCGGGCCGACGTCCTCGTCTGCACCAACATCATCGAATCCGGCCTGGACATCCCCACCGCCAACACCATCCTCATCGATCGGGCCGATCGGTTCGGTCTGGCCGACCTCCACCAGCTTCGCGGGCGCGTCGGCCGTTACAGGCACCGCGCCTATTGCTACCTGCTGCTCCACCCGAAACGCCCCATCACGAGCGTCGCCACCCGCAGGCTCAAGGCCATCGAGCAATACAGCGACCTCGGCGCCGGCTTTCGCATCGCCATGCGCGACCTGGAAATCCGCGGAGCCGGCAACCTGCTCGGCCAGGAACAGTCCGGCCACATCGCCGCCGTGGGATACGAGTTGTATTGCCAGCTTCTCGAAAAAGGTGTCAAGCGGATGAAGGGCGAGCCGTGTCGCGACCGCGTCGCCGTCCACCTCGAACTGGACGTTGAGGCCCACATCCCGCGCGGCTACATCCCCTCCGACCGCCAGCGGATGGAGTGCTACCGCCGCGTCGCCGCCTGCCAGACGCCGCAGGACGTCGAGCAACTCGCCGCCGATCTCCGCGACGCCTTCGGCCGATATCCGGAGACCGTCGACACCCTGCTCACCCTCGCCGACATCAAGGTCCGCGCCGCGGCCTGGAACATCAAGACAATCATAAAAAAAGAACCCGACCTCATCTTCAAGCTCGACGGCGCCGTCAAGCACCTCGAACCCCTGTTCGCCGACTCGAAAGGACAGATCAGTTTCCCCGACCCCAAGACCCTCTACTGGCGTCTGCCGGACAACTGTTTTCACGGTGACACCCTGCTCACGATCCTCCGAGACCTCTTTCGCAAGACCGCGCCGGCCAACCCGACTGCGACCTCCCAAGTGCTCGGACACGACTCCGTTAAGGGGTAGCATCGGCGCCAAAGCCGGTGCGCTTCCTCTGAGAGGGTGTTTGAAGAGCCTTTTCAGAGCCGCGACCGTCAGGGAGCAGGCCGCGTTTGGCCAAGGTCCCCGCTCCCTCACGGTCGCGGCTCTGATCATTACGCTTCTTTTCAAACACCCTCTGAAAACGTACGGCAGGATGTCCACATCACCCATCAAACCGCGTGTGCCGGAGCGTTCGCATCCCGGCCCCGTCCGCCCTCACGCGTGAGATCGAGAGCGGTTTGCCGGCCGCACGCCCGGGCCTATAGTCAGCCCCAATGACTCAGCAGACCCGACTCTTCGGTTCGGCCCGGTTGATCTCGTTGTGCACCGTGGCATCGCGGATCACAGGGCTGGCGCGGGACATCCTCCTCAACCGCGCCTACGGCCAGGGCTGGGTGCAGGACGCGTTCAATTACGGCTTTCTGATCCCCAACCTCTTTCGACGCCTCTTCGGCGAGGGGGCCTTGTCTGCCGTCTTCGTCCCCGTCTTCACCGATGTCCTCGATCAGAAGGGCCGCGTTGCGGCGTGGGTGCTGCTCGGCCGCGTGACGGGACTTCTGGCCCTGGCGCTGGTGGCGCTCACGCTGCTCGTCGAAGTCGGAGTGCTCGCGGCCGCGTCCTTCTCCACGGGTGGACGCGAGTTGCACATCGGGCTGACCGCCGTCATGGCCCCGTTCATGATCGGCGTCTGCCTCCTCGCCCTCTTTTCGAGCATCTTGAACTGCCTCAACCACTTCACCGTCCCGGCCCTGCTGCCGATCGTGCTGAACGTCATGATCGTCCTCGGCGTGGTACTCGTCGGACCGATGGTCGGCACGATGCTCAACAACCACGCCCTCGACCATCAGATATACGGCGTCGCCGCCTGTGTCCTCGTCGCCAGCGTCCTCCAGCTCGTGATCATCCTGCCCGTCCTGCGCAGGCACGGGGTGCGCTTCCGCTGGTCGCTGAACACGGCCGACCCCGACCTGCGGCGCATCCTGCGAACGTTCATCCCCGTGTTGATCGGCCAGGGCGTGCTCCTGTTCAACGTCTTCTTTGACGCCCAAATATGCACCACGCTGACACGACCGCCCGGCGCGCCCGCCACCGGATCCTTCTTGGGGATGGAGTTCGTCTACCCCCTCGCGCAAGGCGCCCTGTCAGCGGTGAACAACGCCCAGCGACTCTACCAGTTCCCGTTGGGCGTGCTCGCGATCGCACTGGCTACGGCCGCACTGCCGATGTTCAGCCTCCACGCCAGCCGGGGTGAAATGACCGGACTGCGATCCTCGGTCGCCCAGTCGCTGCGCCTCGCAATTTACGAGGGCCTGCCCGCCGGCCTCATGATGCTCGTGCTCGCGGCGCCGATCATCTCGCTGCTGTTCGAGCACGGACGGTTCGGCCCCGAACAGACCGAGCGAGCCGCCCGCATCCTGCGGTGGTACGGCGTGGGCATGGCGGCATTCTGCGCCCAGCATATCCTGCTCCGCGCCTTCTACAGCCTGAAAGACACGCTCACGCCGATGTGGATCAGTTGCGGCCTCGTGGCGCTAAACTGGATCATGAATCTGACGCTCGTCTGGCACCTGCGCGAAGCGGCCTTCGCCATCAGCACCTCCACGACGTCGATCCTGCACGTCACGCTGTCCGTCTGGTTCCTCCGAAAACGCATGGGGGGACGCATCGGCGCCCGGCAGATCGCCACCAGCATCGGACGGACGATCATCGGCGGTGCTCTGGCCTTGGCGACGGCTTATCTGCTGCTGGAATGGACGCAAGGCTGGTTTACAGGCGGCCCCCAAGAGGTGTTCGCCCGCGTGGCCTGCGTGTTTGTCCCGCTGCTGGGCGCCACCGGGATCTATTTGGCCTCGACGCGATGGATGGGCATGGAAGAGGTCGGCTGGCTGCTGGGACACCGCCGAGCGTCGCCGAGCGCCCGGTGAACGGCCGCTCGTGGACGCCGGGTGCCACTGGCGGCTTGTCCGCCAGTGCCCTTGGCGATGCCGCCAACGCCCGAAACGCCGAGGCGCGTATAATCATGGCCATGAAGACCGACCTCGATACCGTCTCCGTGACGGCCGAATCCCTCGGAGATCCCGCCGACCTCCGCGCGCTCTTCGGAAACAACCATCCGATCGAACTCGAGATCGGCAGCGGCAAGGGCGGCTTTCTGCTTCGACAGGCAAAGTCCCACGCCGATCGGAACTACCTCGGCATCGAATGGGCGAATCAATACTTCCGCTTCTCCGCCGACCGCATGGCCCGATGGGGCATCACCAACGTCCGGATCATGCGGACCGACGCAAGACATTTCTTCATCCATCGAATGCCAACAGACGTCTTGGCGGCCCTGCACGTCTATCATCCCGATCCCTGGCCGAAGAAACGGCATCACAAGCGCAGACTCTTTTCGACGGAGTTCGTAGCCGCGGCCGTCCGATCCCTTGAGCCGGGGGGACGATGGGCGATCCAGACCGACCACGCCGAATATGCCGGGGTCATCCGCGAGCGGCTCTCCGCCTGTGTGAAACTGACGGCCGTGCCCTTTGACGATGCGGACTTCGGCACGATCGGCGAACGCACGGAGACCAATTTCGAGATCAAGTACCAGCGGGAGGGCCGCCCGATCCACCGTTTCGCATTCAGGCGTCTGCCATGATCCGCCGAGGCGCCTCCGCGATGTTGATCCTGTTCGTCCGGGCCTATCAGGTCACCCTCCGCCCGTGGCTCGTCGGCGGCTGCCGGCACTGGCCGACGTGCAGCGAATACTTCATTGAAGCGGTCTCGAAGCACGGCCCTTGGCGCGGCGGTTGGATGGGGCTGCGTCGCATCTGCCGCTGTCACCCCTGGTCCAAGGGCGGCATCGACCCCGTGCCATAGATCCGAAACACCGCCGCCGATGGACTTGATCCGAGCCCCGCGCAAGCGAGTGGGTGAGCGTGCCACCCATCGCTTGCGCTCCGGGCTCTGACGGACGCTCCAGACGCGCTGGACACCTGTCATTGGGAACGGGGGACGCCATCGACCGCGCCGCGGCAATCCTTACCGATTCCCCCGATGCGGAGAGACGCCATAGCGCGTGCCCTCACCGGTTATGCGCTCCGCCGGGGGCATGGCCGCCTCCTCAGGCCCGTTCAACTGCCGCAGGCCGGGAAGCGAGCGATTGACGCACATCCGGAGGTGATCGACCGCCTCGTCCACGTCGTCCGTGAGCTTGAACATCTCGAGATCCTCCGGCGAGATCGTCTGGTATCCGTCCAGCAGCGTCTTGTGCATAAACTCGACCAGCGGCGACCAGAACCTCGTATCGAACAGGACGACCGGGTGCGGCGGACTCTTGCCCGTCTGAATCAGCGTCATCGCCTCGAAGAACTCGTCCATCGTTCCGAAGCCGCCGGGGAAACACACCATCCCCACGCAGTATTTCACGAACATCACCTTGCGGGTAAAGAAATGCTGGAAATCGAGGCTGGCGTTCTGATAGGCGTTGGCCTCCTGCTCCTGCGGCAGCGTGATGTTCAACCCCACGGAGGTCCCGCCCGCCTCATACGCCCCCTTGTTGCCGGCCTCCATAATCCCCGGACCGCCGCCGGTGATCACGGCGAAGCCCTTCTCCGCAAGCCGCCCCGCCAGGCGCTCGGCGTTCCGGTATTCCGAGCTGTCGGGGGCCGAGCGCGACGACCCAAAGATACTGACCGCCATCCCGATCTGGCTCATCGTGTCGAAGCCCTCGACAAACTCCGACATGATGCGAAAGATACGCCACGTCTCCCGGCCGGGGTCTCGATACAACGATTCACGTTTCGACATACCAAACCTCGCAAACGCATCCGGCCACCGGCACCGAAGGCCCACACCTTCGGCGTCATCCGGACCGACGATCATATCATGGCCCCGGACAGAATTCAGGACGAACGCATTCAAAGCCCGCAGAGTGGGGAGCATCGGCGTCTCGCCGGTGTATTCCCTCTGAAAACGCGTGGGCGGAGTGTCCTTCCCGCCAACCCGCCCGAAACCGGGCGGGTGATTCACTCGCCCGAGAATGCCGCCCAATCCGATACATCAACATGCACCGTCCGTCAGTCCCCAGCATCCTGCTCACCGCGAGCCTGGCCGCCATGCCCATGGCCGGCTGCGGGCATGCGCCACAACCGGCAGCGGCGACGAACACCCACGCACCGGCGACCACCGCCGGCTCTCCCAGCGACGTGCTGCGTCGACTGCACGCCCTGCACCGGCAAGCAGCCTACTCGAAGATTGCCGAACTGATCGTGCCGGACCAGCGAGAGACCGAAAGCGATTGGCTGCTGGCCATCGATGAGGTGCTGGCATCCAACACGGCCCTTCAGGATTCGGTCGCCGAGTGTTACCGAGGCGGGATGCCCCGCTATTGGAATCTAGCGGCCATTGCGAACAACCTTGGCCCCTTCTCGCGGCGCATCCGGATCCTCCGCGAGCACATCACCGGAACGACCGCGACCGTCACCCTCCAGGAAGCCGACAACGTGCCGCTCGTCCACGCCCATCTCGAACGGGTCGACGGGCAGTGGCGATACCGGCCGGAGACCCCGTCCACGCGGATGCCCACCGAGTTACGGCGATTGGCCCGCCTCCTGCGCGAGCTGGCCGAATCCGTCCGGAAGGGCGCCCCGTTTGAATCGATCGATGACGCCTTTATCTTCCGCGTCCGACCCCAACTGGCCCGCATCGAACAGACGATCGAGCCGACGACGGTGGCGGCGAATCGATAGACTCGCTCATCCGCGCGGTCTGACCGCGTAGCGGCCCTGCCAGGCCGTTCAACGCAACGCCGGCGACGCGCGGTTCCGCAAATGCTCGACCTCCTCAACGAGTTTTTCCACAACCTCGTGGATCGTCATTTTGGTCGTGTCGATGATCGTCGCCCGCGAAGGCTCCAGAAGCGGCGCCCATTGCTTCTGGTCGTTGCGGTCGCGATTCCGAAGGTTCTCCATAATGTCTTCCAGCGAGGCGTCCTCACCCTCGGCAACCAGCTCTTGAAACCGGCGGGTCGCACGCTTGTCGATGGTGGCATCAAGGACAAATTTCAGATTGGCGTCGGGAAACACCACGCTGCCCTGATCTCGGCCTTCGCTGACTAGAGACCCCAGATCCCGACCGATGCCCCGCTGTTTCTCGACAAGCAACACCCGGATTTGAGGGACCCGTGCCACGTAATTCGTCGCGCCGTTGACCGCCATCGAACGAATCGCCTCGCTCACATCCACACCGTTCAATGTGACGCGCGTATACGTCGGGCCGCAGTCGAGCACAATGTCGGATTGCTCCGCCACGCCCATGAGGGACTGCACATCGTCAAGGCTCACCGATTCCCGAAGCACCGCCAGCGCGACCGCGCGATACATGGCGCCCGTATCGAGATAGGCGATCCCAAGCCGGGCGGCCAGCTTTCGGGCCGCCGTGCTCTTACCGGATCCCGCCGGGCCGTCAATCGTGATGATCATTCAGGCTCCCCGTAGAATGTTGCTTGACCTCCACGGATTCTACGGGGCCGGCCCCGGCGCGTCAAAAACCCATTGACACGGACGCCACCCGGAATACAATGACGATCGTGTTCGCTCCGGTCGGTGCGCTCGTGCGGACACGTCAGCGAGCTCAGTCATGGCCCGACGTTATCTTCTTCTCAAAACGTGCCTGGCCGCCGTGATCGGCCCGGCGATCCTCGCGGGCTGCCGCAAGAACACGACGCCGACACAACAGCCCACCGCGAAGTCCACGTCGAACCGAGAAACCGGCGACAACCGGCCCGAAGGGGCCGACGACCGCGACGACCCGCACGCCCCGGGCTGTCTGCCCCGCAGTTACGCAGTCGGAGACTGGCTCAAACGCGAGCCTGTCCGCGTCGCCGGGCCGCCGGAACTGACCTCCTTGGCCGACGCCACGCTGGCCGACCGGGCCGCCCATTTCAGAATCAAATCGGCCGCGGCCTGTGCCTATGCCCTCGACCGCCCTGACGGATGCGTCGTGGCCCGCGTGTGCCTCATCGAGGCGGAGCGGCCGGAAGATGCCTATGGCCTCGTCACCTGCGCCACACGCGCAACCGAGACGCTGCCGATCGGCGGCCTCACACGGGTCGAGCGCTCCACGCCACTCCGCTTCCACACGTGGCAGGGCTATGACTATATCCGCGTGACGCTCGATCCGCCGAATCGCGACTCCGAACGGGAGGTCCAACGGTTGCTCATGCGGATCGTCGCCCACCTCCCGCGAGAAGACAGCCCGGCGCTCCTCGAAGCGATGCCCACGCAAATGGCCGTTCCCGGCCGGAAGCGGCTCGTGCGCGACTTGGCATGTCTGCCACCGGGTGACCTGCCGTTTGCCTCGTCGGAAGACGCCGCGACCGCCAGCCGCCTGCTCGGCCTCGGGCACGACACGCTGATGTGCATCGCGGACTACACCGTGCCGCAGGCCCATCGCGCCAACACACTATGGTTGGTCGAGTATCCCGATCAGACCACGGCCCACGCGGCCCACGATCGATACGAAATGTTCCTGACGACCGCGACGGACCCCGTGTCGCAATCGACGAATCTGATGCAGTCTCACGGCCGGTTCATCATCGGCACGTGGACGGCGGAAGAGGAATCGATCCAATACATGATGCCGCAAATCGCCCGACTGCTCCCGTCGTAGCGGTCGCGCGGGGAGCATCGGCGTCTCGCCGGTGTACTCCCTGTGACAGCGCGTTTGAGAAGGCCATCGACCGGTTCAGAGCCGCGACCGTGAGAGAGCGGGTTTCGTGGCCCAACGCGGTCCTACGGTCCGACCAGAGCGGTGATGAAGGGCGCTAGGTCCCGTCCATCATTTTGGGCGTCGCCATTCATGTCGGCGAGGTCGCGGTCCGCCGGGGTGGCCGCCGCAGGGTCGAGAAGCAGTGCCACAAGCAGAGGCGCATCAGCCGAGTCCACCGCCCCGCTGCGGTTGAGATCGCCCTGCGGAAACGCCGACGGGATCGTCGCCGTCAGGTTGAACGTCACCGGGCCGAGGTCAAGCCAGCCGGGCAGGGTCGTGTCGTCACGCGTCAGGAAGTCGAGCGTCGCGGTGTAGGCGCCCGGCGGCGCGGCGGTGTCGTCGAAATGGACGGTGAACAGGGCCGGCATGTCCAGTGCGCTGGTCGGCACGAAACCCACGACACTGAAGCGGGTATCGCCGGTGATCTGAACGGCATGCACTTCCAGCAGCGACTGAAACGGATTGGCGGCAGCATCCGCGTTGTAGACGGCCGCACTCTGGTCGACGAACCCGCCGATCGGGTGGGTCCCGAAATCCAGCGGCGCCGACAGCACCTGTCCCGCCGGAACGGTCGACGGTACGGCGTGATCCAAGACCGCTCCGCTGAGGATCACGGTCAACGCCGGATTGTTGGACGAGTTGTTGGCGATCGCCAAGATGCCCACCTTGTTTCCGCTGGTGCCGGTCAACAGGGTCAACACATGGGCGTTGCCGCCGCCGGCCGGAGCGACAAACATGCCCGACGGAGCCGCGAACCCGGCCGGAGGCGCGAAGCTGTATTGCAGGTCCGGCGCCGGCGGCACAGCCGTGTTCGTGACCGTCAGGGTCGCCTCGCTCAGCCCTCCGACGAGCACGTTGGGGAAGAACACCGGCGAGGGGACGACACTGATCAGCGGCGTCAGAACGGGGTCCTGAAGATCAAGAACGACCGGCAGGTGGTCCGCCGCCGCGTGCAGCGCGTTGGCCATCGCGGCTCCCTCTGGAATGGTCGGCGGGTCATTGATGTCCTGATTAAAGTGCTGCCCATCATTGCCAAACGTATGATACGTGCCGGGGATGTAATCCAGGCCCTGCCCGTCCTGGAGCGCAGCCGAGATCAGCAGGAAGTCGAAACGGTCGTCGATGCCCCCGGGAATCGCGTTTCCGGCCGCACCGGGATTGTCGAGGTGCGGCGATTGCGTGAGGATGGCGCTGATGCCGGAATTGTTGTGCCACGTGCCGGGCGTGTTGATCGGATCAAAGGCTCGCCCGTCGTTGTCCGCTTGCGAGCCGATGAAACTCTGATACGACGCCTCGCTGCTGCTGTCGATGTTGAAGTCTCCGGCATAGAAAAAGTGGGTGCCGGCCGGGAGCGTGTTGGCGTTGGACCGGACAATGTTCGCCTGGGCCGCGCGGGAGTTCGGGTCGGACGAATGCAGGTGCATCGTATAGACGTAGATGTCGTTGGCCCCCGACGGTTCGGCCACCGGTCGAAGCTGCCAACGAGAGGTGTCGCGGGGGGACGTGCTGAGAAACATGAAGCTCCCCGCGACCTCGGTTACCTTCGCCTCGCGATAGAACAGCGCCAGATCGAGGTTGGAGCCGGTTTCGTGAAAGCTGGCTGCCGTGTAGTGGTTCGGATTGCCGATCGGCCCGCCGGGGCCGCCCGCCGCGTTGAGCACGCTGTCACGAAACGTGTTGACCGCCGACTGGTTCGAGATCTCCTCGACCGTCAGTATGTCCGGATTCATGCCGGAAAGGACGATCTGGAACGAACTGAACCGACTCGACGAACCGCTGCTGAAGGTCAGCAGGTTGTAGTCTGCTACCGTGATGACCGCCTGTGAGGCTGGCAACCCGGCGAAAACAAGCCCGACCCCAATCGCCGCAACCGTCCCGGGGCGTGTCCGCAAACAACCCACCCGATCTACAAAACTCCGCGTTCTCATCGTCGATCCCCTTATTGCGAACCGGCCCACGCCACTCCCGTGTACCCAAACCAAGACAACCGCGATCGGCGGCCTTTTTCAGCCTGGCCACGATCCCCGCTTCCTCACGGTCGCGGCTCTGAACATGTCGCGGCTCTTCAAACACCCTCTAAGGCTCGCGGTTCGGCCCTGCCGCCACCCGGCTACGACGATTATAGCACAAAAACGCCCCCGGCCGAGGTTCGACCGGGGGCATCTTGTTTTCATGAAACGTCGGCCGACCGCCAGGCGGTCGACCCCTTCCGAAGGCTCGGCCCTACGGCGCGTCGTTGAAGTTGAACGACGCGGCACTGCAATCGACGGCCGTGCTGCACGCCGGGAAGTTCTGGATCGACTGAGCCTCGAAGAAGCAGCTCGTGCCCACACCGTTGCCGTCGACCCACTCAAATACCTGGGTCGTCGGGAACACATCACACTGGCCGACGCACGGCACGCAGATGATCGCTCCGAACAGGGTCGGGTCGGTGCACTGCGTGGCACCGGGCACAATCGTGTTTGTCACACTGTATTGACATCGGCTGGCCGTGCAGGCCGGCTCACCCGCCCCGCCGCAGGACACGATCCGCCGGCCGATGATGGCGCCGGGGCAGAACGTGCCACTGCCGCCCTGACCGTCGGCCGCCACGACCAAGGCGATGAACGCCGTCAGATCGTGGCCGTCGATGTTGCCGTCCGGAGTGCCACCGGGGCCGCTGATGTCCGCACACGGGTCGGCCGTCGGATTCAGCAACTCGGTCACAAACAGACCGATGTCGCCGGAATCCGCCTTGTTGCTGCCGTCCATGTCACCGGGGCACGTGGGGCACAGGCAGGTCGCCGCCGTGATATCGGCCGAACTGCGGAGCAGGATCTGGTAGCCGCCGTCGAGCGGAGGAACCGGATCGAACTGGCTCAGGATGCCGGTCAGATCGACCACGCCGGTCGGAATCGGCTGGCCCACCAGATCAATGCTGGCCTCGCCGATCCGCGTGAACGCGAACAGGGTGCCGTCGGTAATCTGGAAGTTCCCCACAGCGAACACACCCAGCGGTGTGGGAACGAACGACACGCAGTCCAGCTTGATGAGGGTGCTCTCCAGCTCCTCCGCACGAACGCTGCCGGTCTGCAACTCCGGCATCGTGATCGGCGTCGGCGCGGGGATGCCCGGCGGATTCAGGTATTCCTGAAGCAGCGTCACCGGACCGGAGAATCCGTTGACCTCGAGCAGGCCGTTGAACTCGCCCAACGTGCCCGAAATCATGATCCGGTCACCCGCCACGACGTCGTCCGCCGTGCCTGGGAGTCCATCCGGGCCATTCAGAACGCCGGTAATGATCTGGGCGTCGGTGCCGAACACCGAGATGCCGCGGGGGTCGCCGCCGGGTCCGGACGCATCCTGCACGTGGATACTCGTGAAGGTGCCACCGATCGTGTCCTGCGTCGAGGCCACGACGGGGTCACGCAGCGTCACGAACGTGCCGAGCGGAAGGGCCCGCGCCTGCGCCACGGTCAACAAGTTGGCACAGCCACCACCGGCACAGGCCGTGCCGGCTCCCAGGAAGGCGCCGCCGCCCGCCTGCGCCAGGCAGTCAGACAGCAGGAGGCCGTCCACACACGTGCCATCCGGCAGACAGCAGGCCCCGAACGGATTGACGGGGCAGGGCGGTGTCGGAGGACAGGTCGGGCCACCGACCGTATTACCGATGCCCGCCGCACCCGTGCACTGGGCCGCCGTGATCTGCCGGCAAGTTCCGTCCACCAGACAGCACGCCACCGTCGCGCAGGCCGCCGGAACGATGTCCGCCGGGCCTCGCGGCAGCAGGTTGTAGCCGCCATTTTGCGGAACACTCGGGTCGAACTGAGACACCACGCCCGACACATCGACCGGACCGACCGGAAGGGGCGTTCCGATCAGAAACGGTAAAGCGGCGGCGATCCGGACCGTGGCGAAGTTCGTGCCGTCGGTCACCACATAGTTGGTCTGAGGCTGGAAGGTCGTCACGCCGTTGCCGTCCAGAAACACCACGCAACCCATCGTCACCAAGACGCTCTCAAGACCCTCGGCCGTCGGGCTGCCATCCGCGAGGTCGGCGGCCGTGATGGCCACCGGCGTGGGAGCCGGTCCGCCTAGAACGGGAGGTCCGACCAGGACCAAGGCCCTCGGACTGTTGGTGAGCTCCAGCAGCCCGTTGAACGAGCTGGTGGCACCCTCGATCGTGATCACCGAGCCGGGCACAATGTCGTCGGCCGTGCCGGCCGTGCCATCGACGCCGTTCAGAATGCCGTCAATGAGGATATTCGATCCGAAGACGGTGATGCCGGGGCCGCCTGTGGTGGTCGTCTGAATGTGGAAATTCTTGGAGGCGGCACTGTTCACGAGGTCGGTGGTCGAACCGACGACGACGGTACACAGTTGGAAAGGCGTACCGTCGACGCCCGCCCTGGCATTGGCGATGGTCGAACAGGTCAAAGCGCACGGATTGGAACTGCACAGAATGCCGTCGCCCTGATATGCGCCGCCACCCCGGACACACAAGAACTCGGTCGTCGCAGTGCACAGACCGAGGCTGTCACAACAGGCGCCGGTCAGGGCGTCCGGACACGGATTCGGCAAACAGGTTTCGCCCGGACCCTGGCGGAATATCTGCCCGAGGGCCTGGCACCCGCTTTCAACCACACCCGCGGCACAGCTAAACACGCCGCCGCCGATGTCGGTGCAACACGAGCCGATCGGCTCGACGTTGGCCGCTCCCGGCGTGTCGAACGCCGGCACCGCAGTCAGACTGAACTGGCCGATGTTCCAGCCGCCCGTGCTGTCCGGGAAACGGAACACGTGGCCCGGAACAAATGTGACGTCGGGGCCGACCAGGTTCGCGCTGTACAGCAGGTCGCCGGTACCGACGGTCTCGACGAGGCCGATGGAGTCGACGACCGCTGTCCACGGCATGATGTCCAGGGTGCCGTCGTCGTTGACGTCGAGGTCCTGAGTGTCCATGCCCGTGAACCCCGAAACCAGCACGTGCGTCACGTTGTCACTGTTCTCAAAATTGAAGACGGCGGTAAAGTCGGCGGTGCCGAGCGAGAAGGTGCTCTCGGCAAAGACGAAGAATCCGCTCGGCGGAATCGTCTGGCCGGTCAGATCGACAACGGCCTCGATCACGCCGCTGCCGTTCGGACCAGGAAAGGTGTCGTCGCCAATCACGATGTACGTCATGCCCGTGAGCGAAGTCCCCGCCGGACCGGTCAGTTCGACGTATTCATCGTTGTCGACGCCCGGCTGATCAATGCGGATTTCATTGATGGTGACTTGAGCCTGGGCCAGGGGCGTTCGGGCGGCGATCACGGCGAGAGCCGCGCCGAGCACGATAGCCATCATTCGAGTGGGATCGTTTTTCTTTCCTGCTTTCACGTTCGTGTACCTCCTGAAACGAGACGATTGGTATCTTACGTTCCGCGTTTCGACGCGGCGAGAATCCGCTTGTCCATGTGCAAGACGCTGGCGTGGGGTGGGAATGAGTCTCGCGCCAGGCAACTCAACCGAGCGGCCCGTCTCCGGCCCCCGATCCGGACGACGCACGAGCGAAGGACTATCGCTTATTCGGACAGACTCCCAATCTCCACGCAACCGCCCATAAGTATAATCCCCCGCCATCCCCGTTGAAAGGGCCGAAGCGTAAAAAAAACGCGTAGATTCGGTTAGGAATGTGTGGAGCGGGAGCCCCACCCTCCTGGCCGCGGGGGACGAAATCGCCCGCCTCACGTCTTCGAATGACCTCTATATCATTGATTCTAAAGCACTTGCGCCGAATCGATCCGGTCGAATCACCGGAACACCTGCGTCGAAACCCCATTACTCCCCCTCCGGGCCGGCTCCGACATGCGGATCGGGATTATGCCCCACCACAAGGCGCCCGCACTCCGGACAATGGGTCTCGCCGGTCTTGCCGAGGTAGGTATTCAGAATCACATACGTCGGTTTGTCTTTGACCGTCCCGTCTTTCCTGTAAAAACACGGCTCGCAGGGAAAGCCGGTCCGTTTGTGCGAGTACGGCGACATGACGGGGAGCTTTTCAGCCTGCCCCCGTTTGTAGATGAACGTCTTGTGCATCTCCTGACAGAGGTATAGACGCTCAACCGGCTCGGGCTTGACCGGCTTCGCTTGATAGAAGGTCGTATAGGCCAGGTAACCGGCCCCGATCAACAGCACGATCGAGACGAACACACCGAGAGACCCCGACAGCGGACCACCCGGTCTTTGGGCGACACCGCCCGGCTCGGCGCCGGCCGTCGGCGGTTCGGGTTCATCGGAGGGTGCGTCGGACGGATTAGGCTCGATCGCCATGATGAAGACCCCGCTGGTAGGACAACATTGGAATCGCTCGCTGTCTGTCATCCTAACGGTTTGACGCCGCTGCTGCAATCGCGAAACCGGTCCGCCGAAACGCCAGGGTCCATGACAGTCCTAGCGGCAGCGCCCGGCTGTCCCGATGGGTGCCACTGGCGGCTTGTCCACCAGTGCGTCGACGGACAGCGCCGTTCACGGACACGGGCAGGCAAGCTGCCCGTGGCACCCCGCCGCCAAGACTGTCACGCACCCGAAACGCCAAACGTGCGTGACAGATTCGGCGTGCGAGAGGCCATTGGCCGGGCCACGGGCACCGCGGGCCACGTCGGCCACGGGGGGCCGACGCTACAAGCCTATGACATCAGATTAACTCCGCCTGGTCGCTCCGCAGCCAACCGCCCGTGCCATCCGGCAGCGTGACGTAATACCAGACGGCCCCGTCGAGGTCTTCGCGCGTCTCGATCACGCGGAACTCGACACCTTCCGACAGCGGCGCCGCCAATTCGGGATCGTAACTGTCACCGTTTCCCTTGCGAAGCACGACGTGATCGGCGATCAGGACGCCTTCATCCCGGTGGGCCGCGGCCAGGCCGTCCCACGTCACGCTGGCCGCCATCACGAGCGTGAGAACACCCACGGCCCGCGTCGTCCACACCAGCCCCGCCGCCCGCCGCCGCACGAACAGACCGACCGTCATCAGCAGCCAGAAACTCGCGTAGCCGACCACGGCCAACCGCACCCGCGACGCGTGAGCCGTCTCGAAGTGCCAAAACAGGATCGTCTCCACCACCGCGCTCGTCGCCTTGGGTGGAATCCGCACCTCGCACAGTGTACGGGCGAACGCCAGGTTGCGCCGGATGTTTTCGTCGCCGGGCATCAGCCGCAGGGCGCGCCGATAATTCACGATCGCCGGTCCGATCCGGCCGAGGCGGAGTTGGGCATTCGCCAGATTGTAATACAGCCGTCCATTCTTAACACCGGTCGTGATAAGAGACTCGAATCCCTCGGCGGCCTGTTGATATAGACGCTGCGCCCGGACACCGCCGTGGTCCCGCAGACGGACTGCGGCATCGAAATCCGCCAGGGCCTGGTGCAACACCGCGTGGGGGTCCAGCGCCTGCGGCTTCATCGCCGGCGCACCGTCGACGGCGCCCGCCGCGGTCAGAGCCGGCACCCACACGAGAGCCATCAGCACGCATCGAATCATGTCAGCCTTAGTCGCTCCAGATCATCCAGCAGCCGGCGGGCCATTGACGCCAGGTCATTGCCGCCGCCCGCGCCGCCGCCATACCGCACGGCTTCCACAGATGCCAGTAGTTGATCCACCGCGGTCCGCGTCTCTTCCGGCACGCAGCGCTCAACGAGCAGGCGTGCGGCATCCGCCCGCGTCAGGCCACCCGACGGCACGTTGCAACGATCCGCAAGATAGCCGAGCAGGACGCCGGCGATCCACTCGGCCCCGTCCGCGCCTCCGTCCCGGCGAAAGGCTCGCCGCGCCCGCGTGTAGGCCCGACTGCGGCGCCGCAGGGCCTCGTCGTGGCGAAGGCGAATCGCACGCCGCCGGACCAGCCACGTACAGAAATAGACCGGCGGCATCACCCCGAGCAGCAGCCATACGCGAACGTCAACCGTGCCGGCCTGATCGCTCAGGACCTGGTCCGGATCGGCGTAGTTCGCCAGCAACCCCTCGGTATTCTCCGCCAGCGGAGCCAGCCGCGCCACCCGTCCTCCGCCTCCGCC
>JBHHVX010000054.1:0-23267 GCA_046754505.1 Phycisphaerae bacterium
GAACAATGACGCGTCGGTGGACGGTTTGGACATCGGTCGTTTTGCGGAGGTGCTGATCAACGGCGGCGCGAGCGAACTGGAGACCTGCGCCGGCGACGTGGCGGCGCCGCCGGACGGCGTGATCGACCTGAACGATCTGCCGTCATTTGTGACGTGCCTGCTCGCCGGCGGCTGTCCGTAGGCGTATGCGCGGCTGCGGCACTGGCGCGCATAGAGCACCTCACGCGCACGTCGATCCTCCAACCTCGGGAGGAGAGGGTCACCCTCGCATCAAGCCGTGGCGCCACGGCGGCCGGGCGCGCGGCGACGATCAGTTGCCGCTGCGCCGGCGTCTGGATTCATGCTCATGTTCGTGTTCCTCATCTTCATCTTTTCGGAACACTTCATGACAGGCCTTGCACCGCTTGCCGAGCCTTGACACGGCCACCCGGGTCGTCCGCACGTCACGTTTCTTGGCGATCCTTGCCACCTTGATGCACTCGGCCGACATCTCGTCCGCGAACTTCTGATACTTCGGATCGGTGGATTGGAAATGATTGACGTTGGCCAATTCGGCCAGGAGCCAGGCCGACACCTCGACCTCGTCCCACGCCTTGTCGATGATCCCGTCTTTCAGGTCTCCGTACAGCTTCTCCTGGCCGTGCATCATCTGCTCGACCTCTTGGGCTGGCTTGAATGACTTGAATTTGACGTTCGGATCCATGGGCGGATCGTCCGTTGCGGCCAACGCCACATAGGTTCCGCCGACCACCAGCACCATCAATGCTGCAATTGTGTTTCGCATGACACCTCTTCCTGCCTGGTTGTGCCGGTCTCGTGGACGGACCGGATCCTATCGGCCGTTGGGTCGGACCGGCCGTTCATCCCTGCCGTCTTCGGGCAACGGGCCAAGCCTTGCCGTCGACAGCTGCATCGGGACCCAAGCTCCTGCGTGGGCCCCACTGTGATTCTCGCGAGATCGCAGGGTGTGTCAAGATCGGCCGCTTATTGACACGGTGCGGGGCGATGGGTAGAACGTCGCGTCATGTGGTACTGGTTCCCTTGTGCCATCGCGACGACGGGTGTGCTTGCGGCGGTCGGCGCCACCGGGGTGCTGCGGCGGCGCGCACGATCTGCCGAGGCCATGCGTATTTGGCGGGAGGCAGAGGCGGGCGGGCGGGCCGAAGCGCTGCGGTCCGCGCTCGATCCGGACGCCCGCGGCAACGTCAATGCGGTGGCTTGGTACCTGGTCGCCTGTGGGCGTCTGCGCGAACAGCGTACGCCGGAGGCAGCTCGGGCGTTCGGCATTGCGCATCATGCCGACTGCAATCTTGAGTCTGCGGCGCTGCTGACGTTTGCATGCCTCAAGGCGGCGTCCAGAGGACCTGGCGCCATCGTGGAGCAAATCGCCGTGACCTGGGACGAACTCGGCCGGCCCGCGATCGGCGATCACCGAGAGGATCGGCTCGTTCTGGAGTGTCTGGCGTCGACGACACGCGACATCCCGCAGTTGTCGCCGATCGGCCGCTTGGCGTGGCTCGTGGTGGCCCCTCCGGAGCAGTGTGCCATCGAGCAGGCCCTTCGGAACGGCAAGCTGGCGTGGGTCGAGGTCATGCGGCCGGAGCCTTGCGCGTGACCGCGCCCGTCATCGGGCGCAGGCGGAGCCCGAAACACACACCGCGTTAGTTGCGAGTTTCCTTCTCGATTTTATACTTGCGGGCGACGACGGCCAGGCGGCCGGCCTGAATGACACGGTGAAACATGGCGTCGTCCACGGCCAGGAAGGTGCCGCCCGTGGCACGGGCGATCATCGCAAAGTCCGCATGGCTCCGGGCGGCAGCCCCGAGCGCGAATACGTGTGTGACGGCGCCGGATTGCCGCGCCTGTTGGACCAGCGTTTCGATCGTGTCCGGCGAGGCTGGACTGGCAAGAACCAGGAAGACATGGTCAGCATCCCAGTCGGCCGCCGAACGCATCGCGGCAGTCAGATCGGTCTGGTTTGCGGGAAAGCGGCTGTAGAGCGTCGAATTCGCGCTGGCAAGCCCCGCCTCGGTCACCCGTGTGGGCGGAAGCACAGACGGCGGACCGTCCCGCGCGACGGCAATTGCAAATTGACTCGTGTCGACGTCCCGCGCGCTCGCAACCGCCCACGTCAGAAACGCCGAATCGTCGAAATAGGGCGCCATCGCCGTGTCGTCATCGATCACGAAACCGATGGTCCGTCCAGCAACCGGCACCCCCAGAAACGACCGAAGGGCCTGTGTCGCATCGGGGGACGACCCCGTGGCGGTCCCGGACCCCGGCATGGCGGTATCGTCAGTGTTTTGCGATCCGCCCGCGTTGGCGGCAAGGAGAACCGGCGAAGGAGACGCCGTGTACCACCAGATTGTTCCGCCGCCAACCAGCGAGACCAGCATCAGGCCGGCCGCCACGATCACACGCGCGCGGTGTGCAAGACGGTGAGGGGGTGTGGGGGGGGGCACAGACAGCCGTCGAACAGTATCGCCGGCAAGCCTGGGGCGCAGCGGACGCTCCCGTGGGCGATCGACATGCCGCCGGGGCTTTCGCGGGACCTCGATCAAGGTCCGGCAGTGCCAGCATCGACAGGCCGCTCCCGCGAAGGAGTCTTCCAACTCCAAGCCGCAGCCACAACATGTACACTTCACCCGAAGCGACATCGCCATGTTATCCGAACCGACACTCCCACACTCCAGCCGAACGGCCCTGCGAATCCGTGATGCCGCCTCTGGCGAAACGCCCAATAAGGGAAGTGGGAAGCGCCTCGCGGTCCGAGAAACAGTCTCAATAGGCAGCCGTTCGGCACGGCATCACTTCGGCAAGTTCCAAATATACATGAAACGAGGCTGTGCTGTCCAGAGGGATGATAGGTCAAAATTAAAAAAATTCACGGCCCGGGGCGAAGAAACCGGCGCCGCCGAATAGATGTTGGGGGCCCAGGCGAGTGGCCGGTGGTACATCACGGTGTGAGCCGCCTCGATGCCGGCCCGCCTTCGAGCCTCGGCGACGGCGTCCTGGAGCGTGCCGATCCGGTCAATCAGACCGACCTCCAGGGCCTCCTTCGCACTGTAAACCCTTCCGTCAGAGATACTTAGGACTTCTTCACGAGTCAGGTTTCCCCGGCCGGCCGCCACCGCGTCCACAAATTGCTGATAGAACCCATCCACCAGCTTCTGAAGCAATTCACGTTCCTCCGGCCGCATCTTCCGAAACGGGGAGCCGGCATCCTTCATCGGCCCGGACGTGATCGCGTCGGCGGTCAGGCCGATCTTGGCCATCGTGCCCGAGACGTTGATCATCTGCATGATGACCCCGATCGAGCCCGTGACCGCCGTCCGGCGGGCGACGATTTCATCGGACGCGCAGGCGAGGTAATAGGCCCCACTGGCCGCCACGTCCATGAAACAGGCCACCACGGGCTTGCCGGTCTTCTCCTTGAACGCCTGGATTTCCTGATAAAGGATGTCACTGGCCGTCACCGTGCCGCCCGGCGAGTTGATCCGCAGCACCACCGCCTTGACCCGCTTGTCCCGAGCCGCCGCCGCCAGCTTTTCCACGGTCAGCGAGACCGGATGCTCGCCTTCGCTCAGCAGGCCCGGCGTGTGAGCGTTCATCAGGATGCCGCTGATGTCGATCACCGCGATGCGATTGCTCACCCAGCCCGGATGGCGGTAGACGATCCGTTCCTTCAGGGACTGATCCGACGGCATCGGCGTGATCTTGAAGCCGCCGCTCGGCACGCAGCCCGCCCCCATCAGCGTCAGCGCGCAGGCGATCTTCATCAAAGTGTGAGCAAGAACGTTTCGGCCGGTCTCGGAAGTGCGGGTCATTCCAGTTTCTCCATGACGGCCCGAATGGCGTTCGCCGGTCGCCCGGCAGTATGATCGGCGATTCCGCGGGCCGGGCGCCAGCGATGCCGTTGGCGGGGGTCCGTGACAGTCTTGGCAGCAACGCCCGGCTGCCCCGATGGGTGCCACTGGCGGCTTGTCCGCCAGTGCATCGACGGACAGTGCCTTGCACGGACACGGGCAGGCAAGCTGCCCGTGGCACCCCGCCGCCGATACTGTCACACACCCCGTTGGCGGAGTCTCTGCAGGAGGAACGAGCGGAATGGAACCGAGCCTCATGGTCGCGTCGCTCACCGAGCGGCTGACCCCCTTGTTCGGGGCGGCCCTGTTGGCGTGGATCCTGTGCGTGTGTGTCCACGAGTTCTCCCATGCGCTGGTGGCCTATTGGGGCGGAGACACCTCGGTCCGCGAGAAAGGCTACCTCTCGCTGGATCCGACGCGCTTCATCGATCCGATGTTCAGCCTGCTCGTGCCGGCCATCGTCCTGGCCCTCGGCGGCCTGCCGCTGCCCGGCGGCTCCGTCCAGATCGACCACGCGCGGCTCCGCTCGGCGAAGTGGAGCCGTTATGTGTCCGCCGCCGGACCGGCGAGCAACCTCCTGTTGTTTCTCGCCTTCGCCCTGCCGCTGCACCCCCGGCTCGGTCTGGTCGAGCCGTTCGCCGCCCCGCAACCTACCTGGGTCTATTTCTTCGGAGCCATGGCCGTCCTCAATTTCGTGGGCACCCTGTTCAATCTCATCCCGATCCCGCCGCTCGACGGGTATGGCATGATCGAACACCGGTTCAGTTACGAAATGCAGTTCAAGCTGCGCCAGAACGCGATGGTGGCGTTCGGGGCGTTGTTCATGCTGTTCTGGGTCTTCCCGCCGATCTGGCAGCCGTTCTGGTGGATGTTCGACCGCGTGTCCGAATCGCTCGGCTTCCCGACGCGCCTGATGATCGACGGGTTCAACTACATCCTCTTCGGCGTTGTTCCACGCGCGTTCTGAGAGCGGGTGTGAGAGTGCGCCGGGTGCCCCTGGCGGCTTGTCCGCCTGTGTCCCAGGATGCGCGAGTCCGTGACAAAACCGGTGGGCCGGCGAATCATACATCCATGCAGCGTCACGCCTGGATTGACAGGAGATGTGGACAGGATCGCCCAATCGTCTTGAGAGAAGCTACACCGGCGGGACGCCGATGCTCCCCGGCCGATGAGGTGCTGCTCACACACGCCGGCGGGGAAGCCCGCACGCATCGCTCGACACGGCCGCCCTATCGGGTACATTGATCTGAGTGCACGCCCCGGGACGAACGGGGGGATTCACGGTGTCTTGCAGAGCGGACGATCGATGAGACTCTTAAGCGGCGTACAGCCTTCGGGAAGCCTGCACCTCGGAAACTACTTCGGTGCGATGATCCAGCACATCGACGCGCAGGAAGCCCACGAGTGTTTCATCTTCATCGCCAACTATCATGCCCTGACGACGATCCAGGATGCCCGGCGGCTGGAGGCCCTGACCCGCGACGTAGCCCTGGACTATCTCGCGCTGGGGCTGGATCCGCAGAAGGCCTGCCTGTTCCGCCAAAGCGACGTCCCCGAGGTGACCGAGCTGGCCTGGATTCTCTCGACGGTGACCGGTAAGGGGCTGCTCGATCGGGCCGTCAGCTATAAGGACAAGGTTGCCCGGGGGCTGAAGCCGTCGATGGGGTTGTATGCCTATCCGATCCTTCAGGCCGCCGATATCCTGATCTATCGCAGCGAGGCCGTGCCGGTCGGCAAGGATCAGGTCCAGCACATCGAGATGACCGCCGACATGGCAGGGTACTTTAACAACACCTACAACTGTGATGTGCTTGTTCTTCCGAAGGTCAGGCTCAACAAGGCGGCTGTCGTCCCCGGTGTCGATGGCGAGAAGATGAGCAAGAGCTATGGCAATGCGATCGATCTGTTTCAGGACGCGAAGACCGCTCGGAAGCGGATCATGAGCATCAAGACCGATAGCACGCCCGTCGAGGCCCCGAAGGATCCGGACCAATGCAACGTCTTCGCGCTGCTGCGCCTGCTCGCTGATGCCGAGGAGACGAGCCACTGGGCGGAGCGGTATCGTGCCGGCGGCATGGGCTACGGAGAGGCCAAGAAGCGGCTGGCCGAACTCTACGAGGCGCGCTTCGGCCCGGCGCGGGAGCGACGGGCCGGACTCGCCGCCGATCCGGCCTGCGTCGAAGGTATTTTGGCCCAAGGCGGCCGGCGGGCACGGGAGGTCGCACAGGGGCTGATGCGCGACGTGCGTCAGGCATGTGGGATCGTCGTGACGGGGCCTTGAGCGGCCGCCGTCCGGGGTGGGGGGGCGCGATGACGCGGGCAACATGGCACGGGACCGATCGAGGGGTGTGTCCTGATGGCTGAGTATCATGTCCATACGGATGTCTACAACGGGCCGATGGACCTGCTGCTGTTTCTGATCAAGCGCGACGAGATCGACATCTGCGACATTCCCATCTCGCACGTCACGCAGCAGTACTACCAATACATCGACCTGCTCAAGGTGATCGACCCCAACGTTGCGGGTGAGTTCCTCATTCTGGCGGCCCAACTCATGGAAATCAAATCCCGCATGTTGCTGCCGCGAACGGCCGTCGGTCAGGGTGAGGACGACGACCTCGGCGATCCGCGCATGGAACTCGTCCAACAGTTGCTCGAATACAAGCGCTACAAGGATGCGTCGTTCGCCCTGAGCGCCGCGGCGGAAAAACAAGCCGCTCGATGGCCGCGACGGCCCACGCGGATCCAGCCCGCCGGCCCCGAGGAGGTCGACATCGAGGACGTCCAGATATGGGACCTCGTGGCGGCCTTCAACAAGCTGATGGTGTCGGTCGGCGCCGGGCTCGCCACCCACGACGTCGTCTTTGACGACACCCCCATCGCGCTCCACGCCGTCGACATCGTCGACCGCTTGCAGGCCGAAGGCGGCGAACTGCTCTTCGAAGCCGTCTTCCGCGGCCGGACCAAGTCGGAAATGATCGGTCTCTTCCTCGCCCTGCTCGAACTCATGCGACAGCAGCGGATTCGCATCGCCCAGGCACGTCTCTTCGGCGAAATCCGGATTCAACTCGTCTCGGCCGAGCCGATCGAGATCGGCGATACATGGGACTCCTCGCTGCGAACGGCCGTGCTCGGTTCGGAACACGGGGCCGCATCGGGCGACGATGCCGCCGCGCAGACGGACGATGCCGGCGGCCCTTCTGATGAGGTAGACTCGGAGTCCGGTGACGGCCCCGACGACAACGATGCCGAACCCTTTGACGAGCTTGACCAGATCAAGACGGAGATAGACTTCACGGGCATCGAACCAGACGGCTCGACTCCGCACGACACTAGCGACAGGACGGGAGACAACACATGACGCCTTCACAACGTCTGACGGAACTCGGGATCACCCTGCCGACCCCGCCGCCCCCGGTCGGCTCTTATGTGCCGGGCACACGGGTGGACAACCTCATCCTGGTCAGCGGGCAGATTCCCATGGCCGATGGCATTTTGACGGTCATGGGAAAGGTCGGGGCCGGTGTCACACTGGACCAGGCCGCCGCCGCCGCGCGGCAGTGCGGCCTGAACGCCCTGGCCATCGCCGCCGATCTCGCGGGCGGCATCGATCGGATTGACCGGATCGTCCGATTGACCGTCTTCGTCAACAGCG
Source organism: Phycisphaerae bacterium (assembly GCA_046754505.1). Classification (GTDB taxonomy): domain Bacteria; phylum Planctomycetota; class Phycisphaerae; order UBA1845; family UTPLA1; genus JAPULF01. The sequence continues at coordinate 7,522 of JBHHVX010000054.1, forward strand.
CGCCGGGATTCACCGACCAGCCAAAGGTTGCCAACGGGGCGAGCGATCTGATGGTGGACCTGTTCGGCGAGGCGGGCCGGCACGTCCGCGCAGCGGTCGGTGCCAACGAACTGCCGCTCGACGCCGCCGTCGAGGTCGAGCTGGTCGCGGAAACCCGGGGTGACCGGTGAGTGGCGCGGCCGGCGACAGCGAGGTGCTTCGGCCGGTGTGGTGGGACGACACCGCCGGAGACTCCGGTGCTCTCCTGCTGATCGATCAGACCCGCCTGCCCGCCGAGACCCTCCATCTGACCTGTACGCGCATCGACACCGTGTGGCAGGCGATTCGCAGCCTACAGGTTCGTGGTGCGCCCGCCATCGGAGTCGCCGCGGCCTACGGCGTCGTCGTGGGACTCGACGAGGCGCGGCCGGACGACCGGACGTGGCGACCGAAGGTCGGCGAAGTCTGCACCTACCTGGCGGGCAGCCGCCCCACAGCGGTGAATCTGTTTTGGGCGCTCAACCGGATGAAGCATCGAGCCGATCAGCTTGGTCACCGTACATGGCCGGACGCCCGCGCGGCCCTGCTGGCCGAGGCACACGCCATCCGCAACGAAGACGCCGCCATGTGCCGGGCGATTGGGCAGGCGGGCCACCACCTCATCACCGACGGCATGGGCGTCCTGACCCATTGCAACGCCGGGGCGCTGGCGACGAGCGAGTTTGGGACGGCCCTGGCGGTGCTCTATACCGCGGCCGAACGGCGGCGCCGCTTTCGCGTCTTTGTCGACGAGACGCGGCCGCTGCTTCAGGGGGCGCGGCTGACGGTGTGGGAACTCATGCGGCACCACATCAACACGACGCTCATCTGCGACAACATGGCCGCCGCCGTCATGGCCCAACGCAAGGTCAACCTTGTGATCACCGGGGCCGACCGAATCGCCGCCAACGGCGACACCGCCAACAAGATCGGCACCTATTCTTTGGCGGTCCTGGCCGCCGCGCATCAGATTCCGTTCTACGTCGCCGCTCCCAGTTCGACCTTCGACCTGCAGATCGACGACGGTTCGCGGATCCCCATCGAGGAACGCGACCCGGAGGAGGTGCGATCGTTTATGGGGCAGCGGACGGCGCCTTCAACGGTGCCCTGCTATTGCCCGGCGTTCGACGTCACCCCGGCGAAACTGATCTCCGGCATCATCACGGAGCGGGGACTGATCCACCCGGTCACGTCGCAGCGGATTCGTACGGTGCTGGCCGTGCGTTGAGGCAGCGCCCGGTCCGGAACCTCCGGGTGCTCTCGCAATGCCGCGGCGTGCTCGCCGCGTTTCATGGGATGGGGAGCATCGGCGTCTCGCCGGTGTGGCTCCTTTGAAGACGCGTGGGCGATCCTGCCCACACCGGCCGTCAACGCCAGCGCGACAGGGCACCAAGAATGCTGCAACGTGCTTGCCGCGTTCCGTTCCATCGGCTCAGAGCGCCAGGAAGTTCGTCAACAGTTGCTTGCCCGCGGTGGTCAGAAAGCTCTCGGGGTGAAACTGGACGCCCTCCAGCCTTGCGTGGCGGTGGCGGATGGCCATGCACTCGCCCTGCTCGGTGTGGGCCGAAACCTCGATCTCGGGTGGAAGGGTATCCGCCGGTACGATCAGCGAGTGGTAGCGCGTCGCCGTGAAGGGATTGGCCAGCCCCCGAAAAATGGTCTTGCCATCGTGGTGGATTTCACTCGTCTTGCCGTGCATGATTCGGGCTGCACGCGTGACGACCGCGCCGAAGGCGGCGGCGATGCACTGGTGCCCGAGGCAGACGCCGAGAATCGGAACGTCGCCCGCCAATGCCTTGACCACGTCGGTGCTGATGCCGGCCTCTCGGGGCGTACAGGGGCCTGGCGAGATGATCAACCGGTCCGGCCCACGCTCGGCGATTTGATCCACCGTGACCGCGTCGTTTCGCCAGACGACGATGTCGTGTTTCAGCTCGGGGTGCTCGAGACCGATCTCGCCCAGACACTGAACGAGGTTGTAGGTGAAGGAATCGTAGTTATCAATGACGACAATCATGAATCAGCGCCGCCGCACACATGCCGCGCTGCCCCGCGCCGCGGCATGATATGTCGTTAGACTAACAGCGCGTGCTGTGTGCGCCAACGACCCGTCCGAACCGCGGGTTCCGGATCGCGTGACCGGCCGTCGCGCCAGGTGGAGAGCCGTATGATGAACGAGACGCAGGAGGCTGGATTCGAGACACTCTGTGTTCACTATGCCGAACAACGCGAGCGGCATCTGGGTGCCGCCGCGCCGCCGCTGTTTCAGAGTTCGACGTTTACCTATCCCGATTGCGAGACCTTCGAGACTCGCACCGCCGAGGCGCCCGTGCGATATGACTACACGCGTAGCGCAAACCCGACGACCGGCATCCTCGAGAGCAAGATCGCGGTGCTCGAGCGCGCCGAGGCCGCCCGGGGCTTCGGGTCTGGTATGGCCGCCATCTCGGCCGCCGTGCTGTCCTGCGTGCGGACGGGCGATCACGTCGTCACGATCGATACCGTCTACGGACCCACGCGCACCCTCTTCAGCGAGTACCTGCCCCGCTTTGGGATCGAAACGACCTACGTCCGCGGCACGCGGATCGAAGAGTTCGCCGACGCCCTCCGGCCCAATACGCGGCTCATCTATCTCGAATCGCCATCGAGCCTCGTCTTCGAGTTGCAGGATCTCGCCGCAGTGGCCACCCTCGCGCGGCAGCGCGGGATCTCCACGATCTGCGACAACTCGAACGCCACGCCCTACTTCCAAAACCCCATCACTTTCGGGATCGACCTCGTCGTTCACAGCGCCACCAAATACATCTCCGGACACAGCGATCTGGTGGCGGGCCTCGTCGTCGGCTCGGCCGAGCGGATGCGCCGTCTGGCGGAACACGAGGGTGCGTTGCTGGGCGGAATCGTCGATCCGTTCGCCGCCTGGCTCATGCTCCGTGGTCTGCGGACACTGGCGATCCGAATGGAGCGTCACCAGGTCGGCGCCATCGATCTCGCGCGATTCCTCGAAGACCATCCGCGTATCCGAAAGGTCCATTACCCCGGCCTCCCGTCCCATTTCCAGGCCGACCTCGCCCGCCGGCAGGCCCGCGGCCACAGTGGGATGCTGAGTTTTGAACTCCGCGATCCGACGCGCCGGCAGGCTTACCAAGTCGTGAACGCCCTCCGTTACTTCTGCATCGCGGTCAGTTGGGGCGGCTACGAAAGTCTCGCCATTCCGTCCGCCGTCACCGACCCCGTCGACGGTGAGGAGAAATGGGTCATCCGCCTGAGCGTGGGCCTGGAAAACGTGGCAGATCTGAGGGCCGACCTGAAACACGCGCTCGGGTGACATGCCGGGCGGGTGGGTCGCTTCGGCGACGATTCACCCCGACTCTCTCCGTCAAAAACGGGCCGGCCGTTGTCCGGGACACGTTCCGCGTCTAACATCTCCGACCTGAAGGCGTATATGGCTGTTGCGATTCGTTTGCTGATCCTGGATGTCGACGGTGTCCTGACGCCGGGATCGCTCCCCTACGGTCAGGATGGCAATATCGAGAAGGTCTTCTACGTCCACGACGGTACGGCCCTGCGGCTCTGGCGGGAGGCGGGCGGACGAGTGGCCATCATCAGCGGCCGGCAATCCCCCGCGGTCGACCGCCGAGCGGATGACCTCGGGATTGACTCGGTTACACAGGGTGTGTCCGACAAAATACCCGCGTACGAGTCGATACGACGTCGTCTGAACATCGACGATTCCGCCATCAGCGTCGTCGGCGACGACCTGCTCGACCTCGCGCCGATGCGTCGCTGCGGCTACCCGATCGCCGTGGCCAACGCCGTCCCGGTGGTCAAGCGCGCGGCTCGCTATGTGACCCGCCGGTGTGGGGGTGCGGGAGGCGTTCGGGAGGCGATCGAACGGTTGCTGCGGCATAACGGCACCGGTCCCGGCATCATGAAGAAACGGAACGGATAGGTCGGTGAGGTCTGCAGTGAGCAAGACGTACATCCTTGGCACCCGGCCCGTCGGGTTCGTTGTGCGGATCACACGGCACAGCAAAGCTCTGAAAACGAATGGGTCCGCACCAGGCACCCGGCCGAGCAAGGCGGCGAGATGATAAAGAAGATACTGCTCGGGACCGCGACATTCATGCTGGCGATCGCGGCCTACTATCTGCTGTCCGACAGCGACCGGACGGCGGCGAGTCCGGCGGCGTTGCCCGCAACGGATGCGATCAGCCGATTCATCACGATCCCCACCACGCAATCCGGTCCCACGATCCGGCAGGGATTGAACATTCGGCCCGGTGAGCAGACCCGCGCTCGCATCTACGACGAAGTCACCGGCCGGCTGAAGTATCAGTTCGAGGCTCAGAAATGGGAGCCGGTCTCGGATTCAGACTTCCATCTCGCGGGCCTGGAGATCCAGATCCACACCACCCGCGGCCAAATCACCTACATCAGTGCCGATGAAGGCACCGTCACGCTGGTCCGCGGCGCCGGAGATTCCCCGGACCCGAAGCGCGGCTACCTCCGTGGACACGTTCGCGTCATCATTGACCGGACGACCTCCGAGTGGCGCAAGGCCAATCCGGAATCGGCCGAACGCGACGCCCACCCCGAGTCATTGATCAACATCTCTCTCGACGACGCCCGGTTCGACATGGATCGCGCGGAACTGATCTCCGAGGGCGACATCCTGATCGACAGCACCGAGGTCCGGATCGAGCAGGTCACCGGCCTGACGATCCAATGGAACCAGATGAGCAACCGCATCGACAGCCTCCGTTTCGCGCACGGTGGCGTGATGAAATTGCGGCGCGGTGGCCGGGCGATCGAGTTCACGCTTCCCGGGACCGAGCGTGGCCTCGCGGCGGCCGGCGATGACCCCTCCGCGTCGAGCGAACGGCTGCCCCGCGTCGATTCCACGACCGAGGTTCCGCTCGCGCGCGCGATGCAACCGACTTCCGTCGCCCGTATCACCGCCGAAGAAGCGGCCGAGGCCATTCGTCTCGAAGGCGGCGGCCTGGTCGCCAATCGCCCCCGCGTTCTGACGAAACAGGCCCATGACGCCCTCGGCGCGGATCGACTCCGGACCCCGCAGGAACTGGCGACCGCCATCAAGAATCTCAAGAGCGAGGCCCGCGCGGGGACCGCTGGAATTATCGACGACGCTCTCCCCAGCGAGCGGCCCGACCGACCTGGTCGCCGCGTGCGGATCGACACCTATCGCGCGATCTTCCATCATCAGGTCGTCGTTGAGCAAAAGGACGGACTACGCTCGCTCGGCAAGATCGAGGCCGACAAGCTCGAGGTCAACTTCGATTTCGGCCGAAAGCAGCGCAGCCTGACCATGGGCCGCTCACTCGAGGCAAACCGCATGGAGAATGCGACGCCCGGCGCGACCAAGCCGGAAACTCCAGCCCTCGCGGCACCGGAAGAGGCTGCTCCAGACCGGACAAAGCTGATCCTGACCTGGGACGGTCCGCTGGAGCTGCGGCCGCTCACCATCGAACCGGCGCTCCAGACCGGCGAACGATTCGATGTGATCGCCACCGGCAGTCCGGTCCGCCTCACGAGCAATCAGGGGGCCGAACAGGGCAACGCCCGCTGCCGGCAACTGGTCTATCGACACGAGCGACGACAGGTCTGGTTGGCCGGGAGCGAGTCGGAGGACATCGAGCTGGCCATCAGCGATCACCGCAGGTTGCGCGCCAGCCACCTCTTCTACGACCAGTCGCGCGGCCTCGCCCGAGTCGACGGTGCGGGGCTTATGATCGACACTCGGGGCTCGAGCGCCGGTGGAATCGGACTGGACGCGTTCGCCGGCGAATCGACACCCGTCGGCGATGCCGAGGGCGGTACGCCGGTGGAAATCCACTGGACCGAGGGCGTCGACCTGGAAATCGGCAAGCGGCGCGTGAGGCGGACCAATCCGGCGACCGGTCTAAGAGAGGAACGCGAGCGCGACTACCTCCGCCGGGCCTGGTTTCACGGGGACGTCCGAGTTCAACAGGGGTCTCAGTTTGTGAGCGGAGACGAACTGGCCGCGACCTTCGGCACGCCCAATTCCGACGCCGAGCTGGCCGACCACATCCAGCACATCGATGTCGCGGGAAAGGTTCGTCTCGAAGGGGACCGCGGCGGGATGAGTGCCGATCACCTGGAGGTCGAACTCACCGTCACGCCCGACGGCCGGAACATTCCGCGCATCGCCGACGGAGACGGAGATGTCTTCGCCCGGCAGGGCACGCTCGAGTTCCGCGCCGATCGCATGCACGCCGTGCTCGTGCCAATGGCTTCGCAGTCCCGCCTTGGCATTGAGGTGCTCGATGCCGAAGGAAACGTGCACCTCACCGACCCCGCCGAAAACCTCCGGATCACCCGTGCCCAGACCCTCCGCGCCGTGATCCACAACGGCGACCAACTCGCGCGGGCGACGATCGTCAGCGCCGAACCGGACATCTTTGCCAAGGCTCGCATGCGTGACTTCGCCATCCACGCCCACAGGATCGAGATCGACGGCGACCGTCAGTCCATCGACGTTGCCGGACCGGGACTGGCATTCATGCGAACCGACACCGATTTCAGCAGCCGGCGACTCGAAGAGCCCATCATCATGCGCACGCGATGGGATGAGCAGATGAAGATGCGGATGGCGGAGAACTACGGTGTCTTCGTCGGAAACGTGCGAACGCGCTCTCTGGACAATGCCAGCGCTGGGTCGCCGACATTCGCGCTCGACTGTAATCAGTTGACTGTCCGGTTTGCGCCCATCCCGCCCGGCCAGCGTAACAGGAAAGCCCCGCAGCCCGACAGCCTGATCGACAAGATACTCACCCGGGTTCGACGAAACGGCAAGCCCGCTGCGCTGGTAGATCAGCAGGTCACGCTGAATCGAGCGCAGAAGCGGCCCGTCAACGTGCTGGCCGAGGGAAACGCCGTGGCACTGGCAAGCACGAACGCCGCCACCGATGCCAACGGCGAGCCCGGCCGGCTCCTGAGCCGAATGCGGATCGCCGGCGACCGGATTGAGGCCGATCTCGTCGGCGAGCAGGTCAGCGTTCCCTCCGGCGGTTCGATGCTGATTGAGGACTACCAGTTTGGCACGGCGCAGGCAGGGCGGCAATCCCCTCCGTTGATGAGTTCGCTTCGCGATGAAGGACCGAGCCAAACGGCCGTCACCTGGGGAAATTCGATGGATTTCCTCCGGAACAGCGGGCTGGTCGTCTTCGACCGGAACGTCCAGATGGTGCATCGCAGCGGGCAGCAACTCGTCCTCAAGGAGGATCTTGCGCGGGCGATGCGGCTCGACCCGGCCGCGCTTCGACTCGGTTCCGGCCGGGAGACCACGCTGTCCTGCGGAAACCTCACGTTGGAGTTCAAGGCGAGCGGACCGGGCGATACCGAGGGCTACGGCGCGATGCCGGTGCGGGCCACCGAGCTTAAGCGCCTGATCGCCACCCACGCCGTTCTGTTGCAGGACGGCCCCAAGAACCTGATGGGCGAACGGCTTCAGTACCGCTCGGAAACCGCCGAGGTCATCCTGGAAGGCAGCGAATCGCTGGAAGCTAGAATCATCGATCAGGACGAGGCCGACCAGCGATTCACCCGTATGACCGGTCGGCGGATCATCTGGAACCGCCGGACAAATCGGATCGACGTCCCCGAGGCCCGGCTCCGATCGCGCCGGCGCTGACCGCGCTGTGGCGCAGGCTTCCAGCCTGCCCCGTGGCGTGCAAGAGAGTAGGGTGGGCACAGCCCACCGAGAGGATCGGCGCCATGGCCGACGGCGTGGCTACCAATAGTTGCCCGGAGCGATTGGCTTGATGTGGCCGCGAGAATCGTAGTTCGCACTCGGCGGAGCGGCGAGGCCGCGAAGGTGCGACGTTTCGTTCAGGCAGACCAGACTGCTGACGCCGTCGTGTCGGCGCAGCGCCGTCACGGCGGCGTTGTCGATCAGATAGCGAAACGAGCGGCCGCGGTCATCACTGAGCCACGCGTCGATCAGTCGCGCGATCGGGCTGCCGTGGCTGATGAGCAACACCACGTCGTCCGGGGCCGTCCACCGCGTCTTCAACGCCGCCGCCAATGTTGACATTCGTCGCGCCAACGCCTCCGGCGCTTCGTCCACGGCGGGCCAAGACGGAGGCCCCGGCAGATCCGGATCGGAAACCAGCCGCGCGTTGCGTTTCGCAAGCGTCTCCGCTTCGTCCACCACAAGGTCCGCGCGGGCGCCTGGTGACAGGCCGTGATACTCGAACAATTCCGGCCGCAGTCGGACCGGCAGGTCGAGCGCCTCGGCAATCGGCAGGGCCGTCTGGAGGCAACGGGCCAGCGGGCTGGCATAGACGGCGGCGAGACGAACCCCGGCGAACCGAGCGACGAGGGCGTCGGTCTGATCGCGGCCGAGGTCGGTCAGGCTCGAATCAAGACCCGCGCCAGCGTCGACATTGGCAAGCGACAGGGCGTGTCGAACAGCGTAAACGAGCATCGGTCTCCGTGTTTCTCGGCGGCGGGCAACAGACCCCGATCATAGTGCTTGTTCGGCTCACCGGCGAGCCTGGGCCACACTCCAACGGCCCAATCGGCCGACTCTGCGGCGCCCGGAGAGATCGACAGACACTTTGGCACGGACTAAGATAGTCCGTGACTGCGGACCATTCGCCCAAGGTGATGCGTCTCTCGCAGATCACGGCGAGCCGACGAATCTCAGGAGTGTCCTTCCGGTGAGACCGGTTCTGCCAACGCGCGTCTTTCGCCGTTTACACCTTCTCTGGTCAGTTTCGATCCTATCGATCGGCGGACCCACGGTCCTATCGCGCACGGCCCGCGCCGCCGGGCCGGCGCCGAACCCCGACGTGACCTTTCATGCCCGGCCGAAGCCGCTGCCGGCCGGTGCACGCACGCACGACTGGCCCGCGTTCCTCGGACCCACCCACGACGGGGTCGCCGCCGAGACGAAGCTGCTGAGACGCTGGCCGGCCGGCGGGCCGGCGCTGGTCTGGGAGATGAAGACCGGCGACGGGTTTTCCTCGCCGGCGATCCGGAGAGACCGTCTCGTCTATTTGCATCGTGTCGGCGACACGGCCAGAGTCGACTGCCTGCACCCCGAGACCGGTCTCCGCTACTGGACCTTTACCTATCCGGCGACCTACCACGATCGATACGGATTCAACAACGGCCCGCGGGCCAGCCCGGTCATCGACGACGGACGCGTCTATACCTTCGGCGTTGAGGGGATGCTCCACTGTCTGGACCTGGCCACCGGCCGCCTCATCTGGAAGGTCGACACGACGAAGCGCTTCCATGTGCCGCAGAATTACTTCGGCGTCGGATCCACCCCGTTGGTCGAGGGCGACCGACTCATCGTGCAGGTCGGCGGCGATGGCGGCCCCTGCGTCGTGGCCTTCGACAAGACGACGGGCGAGGTCGCGTGGACCGCCGGAGACCAATGGCGAGCCAGCTATGCCTCGCCGGTTCCGGTCGTCGTCCACGGCCGGCGGCGTGTCCTCGTCTTCGCCGGTGGAGACGTCCGGCCGCCGACCGGCGGTCTGTTGTCGATCGATCCGGCGACCGGGGCCATCGACTTTCGTTTTCCCTTCCGCAGCCGCCGGTATGAATCTGTCAACGCCTCAAACCCCGTCTTTGCCGGCGACCGAGTGTTCCTCTCGACGAGCTATCGAACCGGCGGCGTCCTGCTGGCGCTGGCGGCGGACGGCAAGGCCGAAGTTGTCTGGAAAACGAAGGATTTCGGGGCCCACTTCAGCACACCCCTATATCGCGACAGATGTCTCTACGGTATCAGCGGATCGGCCCGCAACGACACGGCCGTCGTGTGTCTCGACTGGAAAACGGGCCGGCAATTGTGGCGACATGTTCCGGAATGGGAGGAGACCGTCGAACACAATGGCAAGCGGGACACTGTGTCATTCAGCACGTTCCGCGGCGCCATGATCTACGCCGACGGCCGATTCCTGCTCCTGGGCGAGCTGGGACACCTCCTCTGGGTCGACCTGACGCCCAAGGGCTACCGCGAACTGCAACGCGCCCGGCTCTTCGACGCCGGCGAAACCTGGTGCCCGCCGGTGCTCAGCCGAGGACTGTTGTATATCTCACAAAACCGTCCGGACCACAAGACCGGCAAGCCGCCCCGGCTCCTCTGTTACGACCTGCGGGGCGGATAGCGGACCCCATCTCATCCGATGGAAAGGTGTGCGGCGGCAAGGACCGCTTCCTTACGGTCACGGCTCCGACCAGCGCTCTGCCACGCCTCATCGGCGGGGGAGCATCGGCGTCCCGCCGGCGTGTTTCTCTGATCGCGCGGGTGTTCCTGGCGACTTGTCCATCGGTGTCCCGCGATCAGGCAAGCTGCCGATCCTGCCACGGACCCGGGCGTTTAGTTGGGACACTACGGCGCCGGAGCCGTGGTTGTCAGTTGCCGCAGGAATTCCTGCATGTCGTCGCGGAACACGGCCGAAACGACGAGGCTCAGCGTGTCGATCGAGGCGTGTGTCAGGATTGCCGGCCAGAGGGATCCGGTGTACGTCGCCACGGTCGCCAGAATCAGGCCGATCAGCCCCGTCTGGATCATGCCGGTGAGGCCTTGCTCAAAGTGAACCATGCCGAAGGCGATGCTCGTGACGACGATCGCCGCCGCGTTCGACCCGCACAGCACGCGGAGCCGCGACAGCGCAAAGCCGCGAAACAGAATCTCCTCGTAGATCCCGACGAAGAGCGCAATCGGCAGGATCCAGCCGATCGGGATGTTCGAGACCTCGCCGAAAAACTCGACGCGATCCCGGGCGAACGATTCGATGTCGCTTCCCGAAGCCACCGTGACCGCAATATTGCTGATCGCCCCGGCGGCGAAACAGGCCGGCAACGCCAGGACGGTCGCGACAAGAATCCGTCCGACGGGCACATGGTTGACACCGACGCTGGCCACGCCTTGCCGATGCCGTCGCAGCAGCACGCCGATGGTCAGCAGGCTGAGCAGGCCGTTGGCGAGGACCCAGAGATACATCCCACCCCGCGGCAGCCAATCGACGAACAGCAGGGGCAGCCTCGTGAAAAGGCTCAACGCGGTAAACATGCCCAGCACCGCGACGATGATCGCCAGATCGCTCAACGCTGCGGATCGGGACAGCGCCACGCTCGGATATGCCGCCAGCGCCACCGTCGGAGGACCGGCCGGCGAATCCACCGGGCGCGCCAGCGGAGAAGCAAGAGGAGGGTCGCCCATGAGCGGGACTCCGTTTCGGGTGCGACGCCGCCGACGCTTGCCGGCGTCCGACGTCCGCTCTGAGAGGGTGTGCAGAAAGCCATCTCAGAGCCGCGACCGTGAGGATGCGGGCCGCGTTTGGCGACGATCCCCGCTCCCTGACGGTCGCGGATCTGATCATCTCGCCGCTCTTCACACACCCTCTGAGATTCTACGGGAATCCGGGCGTGTCTGTCCGGACGTATCGGGAGGCGTCGAGAGGGAACGGGGCCTCACGCGTCGGGGCGGCCGACGGGCGGGAACGACTATTCGGCGTCGTTCGCCTCTTGCGTCAGCCCCACAGGATCAGGCCGGTGTCAAAGCGATGGACCAGGTTCGGATGTTGTGGCAGAACGCGAACGGCGAACTTGTGCTGGCCGCTGCGAGCGCACGGGATTCTACCCGCATACCAGTATTCGCCGTCGTCGAGCGACTCGGCGACGTCCATGCGTTCGCTTTGCCCGTCGACCAGTTCTCCGCTCGGATCAAGACGGCCGTGATACAGCTCGACGGCCACATCGGCCGGATCGACGCAGCCGAGGTGAACGCGGGCGCGAATGTTCAGGAACGCCCCGATCGGCAACTCCCGGGCGTCATCCGCGACGACTTCATCGATGCGAACGCCGCCCCATCCGGCGCCCAACTCTCGCTTCCACTGGGCCAGGCCCTTCGCCGCTGCGAAGTCGTCGGTGGAAAGGTGCTTCCACCGTGCCGCAGCCGGAACGTACAACCGGTTCGTGTACTCTTCCAACATCCGGTTGGTGTTGAACATCGGGCAGACCGTCCGCATCGACGCCTTCATGCGAGCGATCCACCGGTGCGGCAGTCCATCCTGACCGCGGTCATAAAACGCCGGGACGAGCTCCTTCTCCAGCAAGTCGTAGATCGCCTCGCCCTCGACATAATCCTGATAGGCCGGATCCTCAAATATCTGCCCGTCGCCGATCGCCCAGCCGTTTTCGCCGTCGTACGCCTCCGGCCACCAGCCGTCGAGCACTGACAGGTTGATGCCGCCGTTGGGCGGAACCTTCATGCCGCTGGTTCCCGACGCCTCGCGCGGCTTGATCGGGTTGTTCAACCAGACGTCCACGCCCTGGACCATCTTTCGGGCGACCGAGATGTCGTAGTTCTCCAGAAAGACGATCCGCCGGCGGAACTCCGGCTTCCGGATGAAGGTCAGAATCTGCTTGATGATCTCCTTGCCGTGATCATCGCGCGGATGGGCCTTGCCGGCGAAAACAAACTGTATGGGTCGCTCCTGATTCGACACCAGCGCCAGCAACCGCTGCGGATCCCGAAAGATCAGACCGCCGCGCTTGTACGGCGCGAACCGCCGGGCGAACCCGATCGTCAGCGCCTCCGGATCGAGCACCTCGGCGGCCGACTTGATCTCCGCTGGCGGCGCCCCGCGACGCTGGAACTGCTCCTTGATCCGGGCGCGGGCATACGTCACCAGCTCGACGCGCCGCCGCTCGTGCGTCCGCCAGAGTTCCAGTTCGGGGATTTCGTCCACGCGCAGCCACGCGTCGTGGTCGACGGGATTCTCCGACCACTCCGGGCCAAGGTATCGACGGAGAAGATCCGACATCTCCGCCGACATCCACGAGTTGATGTGAATGCCGTTGGTGATCGAGGTCAGCGGCACCTCGTCACGCGGGGCACCCGGCCAGACGCTGTGCCACATCTCACGCGAGACGTGGCCGTGCAGGGCGCTGACGCCGTTCGACGCTCCCGACAACCGCAACGCCAGCACGGCCATGGAAAACGGCTCATCGGGACGCGACGCGTCCCGCTTGCCCAGCGCCAGAAACGCCTCCGGGCTGAGCCCGATCGCCGGTAGAAACGGATCCAGGTATTCGCGCACCAGTTCCGGCTCGAACCGATCGATGCCGGCTGGAACCGGCGTGTGGGTCGTAAAGACGTTGCTTGGCACGACGGCCTCGCGCGCCTCGGCGAAGCTGAGCGTGTGACTTTCCATCCGCTGCCGGATCCGCTCGGCGGCGAGAAATGCCGAGTGACCCTCGTTCATGTGGCAGACCGCCGGTCGGACGCCGAGCTTCTCCAGGATGCGCAGGCCGCCGATGCCCAGCACGACTTCCTGCCGGATGCGCGCCTCGTCGTCGCCGCCGTAAAGCCGCTGCGTGATCTCGCGATCGGCGGGGTCGTTCTGCGGCAGGTCCGTATCCAGCAGATACAACGCCACGCGACCCACCTGCGCCTTCCATACCTGCACAACAACCTCTCTCGGACCGACCGGCAGCCGGATGGAGACGTTCTCGCCGTGGTCATCCAGCACCGGACTGATCGGCAGCTCGGCGAGATCGAGCCGCGGATACTCCTCGACCTGCCAGCCGTCATTCGTCAGGCGCTGCTGGAAATAACCCTGGTGATAGAGCAGTCCGATGGCTGCCAGCGGCACGCCCAGGTCGCTGGCGCTCTTCAGATGGTCGCCCGCCAACACGCCCAGTCCGCCGGAGTAGACGGGCAGCGACTCGTGTATGCCGAACTCCATCGAGAAGTACGCCATCGACAGCTCGACGAACTCGGGATGCGTCCGAGCGAACCACGTCTCGCTCGTCATGTAGGCGTCAAAGCGATCGAGGACCCGCTTCATGTGCGCCAGGTAGGCGCTGTCCGAGGCGGCCTGATCGAGGCGATTCTGCGCGATGTGCGTCAGGAATCGGATCGCGTTCTGGTCTACGTCGTCCCAGAGGTCGACGTCCAGCCGGCGGTAGAGTTCCGTCGCGTCTGGATTCCAGCACCACCAGAGGTTGTAGGACAACTCGCGCAGCCGCTTGAGGGGTTCCGGCAACGCCGGGATCACCGTGTAGGTCCGCAGCAGGTTCGCGCTGCTGCGAACCGGTTTCTCCGTCGATGTCTCACAAGGCTCAGCCGTCATGGTCGTCATTCCATTCAATCCTTCCGGCGAGGCGAGACTCAGCGCCCCAGGTTTTGCGTGTACCAGTCGATCGCCCGATGCAACCCCTCTGCAAACGAGACCACCGGCCGAAACCCGATGACACGCTCGGCCAACGAGATATCCGCCCACGAATGCTTGATGTCGCCCGGCCGCTCGTCGACGTGTTTCGCCCGGACCGCCTTGCCCAGCAGGGTGTTGATCTGTTCGATCACGGCGTTGACAGTGATCCGCTCGCCGCAGGCGACATTGACGACTTCGCCGTGCGTCTCAGAAGCCGACGCGGCCAGAAGGTTGGCGTGTATGATGTTTTCGATAAACGTAAAATCTCGCGTCTGCTCACCGTCGCCGTATACCGTGGGCGGGCGGTCCTCGAGAATCGCGCTCACGAAGGCCGGAATCGCCGCCGCATACTGGCTCGTCGGGTCCTGGCGCGGACCAAAGACATTGAAGTATCGGATCGAAAGCGTCTGCAGGCCGAAACACCGCGCGAACACCGTGCAATACTGCTCTCCCGTCAGCTTTTGAACGCCGTAGGGACTCAGTGGATCGGACGGAATCGATTCGTCCTTGGGCAGCGTCGGCGTATCGCCATAGGCGGAACTGCTCGCGGCATAGACGAACCGTCGGACGCCGGCGTCGCGCGACGCCATCAGCATGTTGAACGTTCCGTCGATATTGGTGACATGACTCGAAACCGGGTCCGCAACCGACTTGGGCACCGACGGCAGGGCCGCCTGATGCAGAACGATATCGACCCCGTCACACGCCCGGCGGCACGTCTCCGGATCCGTGATGCTGCCCTCGATGAGGTCGATCCGCTCGCGGAAAGCCGCCACGTTGCTCGGTTTGCCGGTCGAGAAGTTGTCCAGCACGCGCACGCGCTGGCCCTGCTCAACCAGCCGCTCGGCGAGGTGGGACCCGATGAAACCGGCTCCGCCGGTGACGAGGTACGTCATCTGCGCATTGCTCCAATAGGCATAACCGTCGTGTCGGGACCGATAGCCCCATAATGACACCGGAAGTTACTTCGGCAAAAAGGAGGCGTCAATGCAGCTTGCCGGGGGTCCCTGGCGGAAACGGCGGGCACTATCGTGGCAGCCCGCAGGGACGAAGTCAACCAAGCCCGGTAAGCGTATGTGTTTAGCAGGCCTCAGGCGGGTTTGAGGAGCAAATATGGCTGAACGGCTTGGACGGAGTCTCTGCCGGTTGGTTGGCAGGTGGCGGTGATGCCGGCGAGGATTTCCCATGTACGCTTACCCCGCTCAGTCCCGTTGCCGCGGGAGAGTTTGCGGACGATGACGGGCGGACGCAGGACCTGCTCGGCACGGTTGTTGGTGGGTTCGGCGCCGGGAGGGTCCAGAAACGCGAACAACCAATGGCCCCGTTTGCGACGCCGGGCCGCGACGCGTTCCTCCTCGGGATCGCAGCGGATCGGCAGTACTGAGGCGCCGGCTCGTTGGTCCAGGTGGGCGCGAACTCCGGCGGTCTCCTCCGGTGGGAGGTCATCACACAGTCGACCCTTTTGGTGGGCAATGTCCGCTCTGCTATACTTGGAGATACTGCATCGGC
>JBHHVX010000055.1:0-22533 GCA_046754505.1 Phycisphaerae bacterium
CGCCGACGCCGGACACCGCCGTCGCCGCCAGCATGGCGAACTTCCTGTGGAACCGTGGCACCACCACGGCCAGCTATTTCGGCATTGGGAACCCAAAGGCCGGCAAGCCCCGAGCCGTGCCGGGCCTTGTGTTTCCCGATTTCAGCGGAATCGCTGTGGTGGATCCGACGATCATCGCCCAGGCGCCGAGCGGCGGGGCCGAGGCCGTCTCTAACACAGCGCTAATACAGTCGGTCATCGCGATCATCCTGCTGGATCAGTGCCATCGAGACTGCATCGACACTTTCATGAATGCCGTCGCAGCCTGCCAGTCGCAACACGCGACAGCGGTTCAACAGTGCAATGACCTGTACGGCCCTGACCCGGGGCCGCCGCCGCACCCCGGCGACCCGACACAACTCGCATTCTGCTTGAATGTGGCGAACTCCGATAATCTGAATTGCCTCGCCACCGCGGCACATGTCTACAACAACTGTATCTTGCTTTGCGACAGGAACACGACTGTCCAGTAACCGCACGGCAACCGGCCACGGGATGACCAGTGAACGGACACAATCCCGAATCGGCCCCGGCGGGTGGGGCGTCGCTCCAAACGCGACCCCACCCGCCACGGGCCATCAGGGACCCGCTCGTCTGCCGAATCGTCCGTCAGTCCGCGTTGTTCTCCCTCTCGTCCAACTCATCCAACAGCGCCACCGCCCGCCGCAGGTGCGGAATCACGATCGAACCGCCTACGATCAGCCCGACATTGAAGATCTCCATCAGTTGCTCGTTGCCGGCGCCGAGCTCCTTGCATCGGATGACGTGATAGGCGATGCAGTCGTCGCACCGCAGGACCAGCGAAGCCGACAGGCCCGCGAACTCTTTCGACAGGGCGTCAACCGCCCCCGGCTCGTAGGCCTTGCCGTCCAGCGTGAAGAACCGGTTGATGTTCAGGTTCTTCGCCGCACGAATCCGCTCGTTCATCTTCTCGCGGAACTCACGAAACGCCTTCAGTCGCAAGGCCATCTCATCGTCCTCCCGTCGCTCGCCGTCAATCCCGCACAGTCCGTGACGGAATCGGCGGACATCTTTCTTGCCGTCCCTCGCTGAACAGGCCCCGTAGCAGCCCGTAGCAGAATGACGTGGCACGGGCTTCCAGCCCGTGTATTCACCGGCTGGAAGCCGGTGCCACAGCGCCGGCACCGATTCTGCCACAGGCTGGTAGTGGCGTTTGATGGTAGCCCGGCACGAAGTGCCGGGATAGGTCGCCAAAGAGCTTTGGCCGAGTCCCGTAGGGACGACTGAGACCTCAATCGTCCATACGGGACTCGGTCTTCTCGGTTTCGCACGAACCCCGGCACTGCGTGCCGGGCTTGGCTCACTTCGTCCCTACGGGACGCCACGACAGCCCCCGCCGATTCCCGTCACGGACTCTCCCCACGCCGCCGCCTCGAACCAAGCCCGGCTTCACACCCCCAGCCACCCGAGCCGGTCGGAGTACCGATCCAGCATGACGGACCGCAGCACCGCGTGGTCCGCGCTGTGCAGGTGCGGATCGGTTCGACCGATCTCGTCCGCGTCGCGTTGCGCCATCCGGAGCAACTCGCCGTCGTTGACCAGGTCCGCCACGCGCAGCTCCGGCAGGCCGTGCTGGCGCGTGCCCAGCATTTCGCCCGGCCCACGCAGACGCAAGTCTTCTTCGGCGATCGCGAACCCGTCCGACGTCCGAGCCAGGACGGCCAGCCGCCGGGGGTCCCTTCCGTCCGGCGCGTCGGTCATCAGGAAACAGTGCCCCGGCTTGTCGGCCCGACCCACGCGGCCGCGCAACTGGTGGAGTTGAGACAGGCCATAGCGGTCCGCGTGCTCCACGACCAGGGTCGTGGCGTTGGCCACGTCGATGCCGACTTCAATCACGGTCGTACACACCAGAACCGACGTCTGCCCCGCGGCGAACGACGTCATGACCGCTTCACGGTCATCGGACGCCATCCGGCCGTGCAGCAAGCCCACGTTGAACTCCGGAAAGACATCGCGCTTCAACCGTTCGTACTCCGTGGTGGCGGCACGAACCGCCAGATGCTCCGACTCTTCCACCAACGGATACACCACATAGGCCTGCTCGCCCGCGGCCAGCCGATCGCGGACCGCGTCCCAGACCGACGCGTGTTCCGGCGGCCGCGCGATCCGCGTCGTCGTTCCCGCCCGGCCCGGCGGCAGGGCGTCGATCGTCGTCACATCCAGATCGCCAAAGACCGTCATGGCCAGCGTTCGCGGGATGGGCGTGGCGGTCATCACGAGATAATGCGGAGCCGGGCCTTTGCTGCGAATCGTGGCCCGCTGCCGCACGCCGAATCGATGCTGTTCGTCGACAATGACCAGCGCCAGGCGATCGAACCGCACGTCGGACTGAATCAGCGCCTGCGTCCCGATCACGATATCCATCGACCCGTCTTCGATGGCCCGGAGCAGTTCGCCACGCCGCCGCGCTGGCAGCCCGCCGATCAGCAAGCCGTGGCGCACCCGGCTGTCGGACAGGAATTGCGAGACCGAGCGATGATGCTGATCGGCCAGCAGTTCGGTCGGCGCCATGATCGCCACCTGGCGCCGGTTCGCCACCGCGACGAGCGCGGCGTAGAGCGCCACCACGGTCTTGCCACAGCCGACGTCGCCCTGAAGCATCCGATTCATCGGCCGGGAGGCCGCCAGGTCGGAGACGATTCGCTCGACGGCGCGATCCTGCGCGGGCGTCAGGCGAAACGGAAACCGTCGGCGGATTCGATCGTCGATGTGAGCCGTGGTCGTCAGGGCTTGGGCGGCCGGGCCGCTCTGGCGATGCCGACGGGCCAGCGTGGTCGCCAGTTGCAGCAACAGAAGTTCATCGTAGGCCAGGCGCCGCCGAGCCTGCGCCATCTGCTCGTCGGATCGGGGACGATGGAGCGTCTCGATGGCCGACCGGCGCGGGATAAGGTCACGGGCCGCCCGATAGGCCGCGGAATATCGCTCGACAACGAGTTCGAGCAGGTCGTCGAGATTCGGCCCGATCAACCGTGCGATCATGCGGCTCGACAGCGAGAGTGTGGCCGGATACACGGCCTCATATTCAGCCGGCTCGGTCTCATCCACCGGCGCGGCTTCCGCACCGAGCACCGTGAAACGCGGGTTCACCAGTTGCGGCCGATCGCGAAATCGCGCCACCTTTCCCGACGCCCGGATGACGTCGCCCCGCCCCAGCCGGTCGACGATCCAGCCCGCATTGAACCACGACAGGCTGCACCGGCCCGTGTTGTCCGTCAGTGTGGCGGAAATCGTGGCGCCTCGGCGCCCGAGGCGCCGGCGAAGCGCCGTGACCTGGCCGACGACCGTGGCATACATCCCCTCGTCGAGGTGTTCGATGGTCCGGCACTCACGCCGCTCGTAGCGCATCGGCAGGTGTTCGAGCAAGTCATCGATCGTCTCGATTCCAAGGCGGCCCAGCAGGGCGGCCCGCTGCGGCCCAACACCGGGCAGGTACTGGACCTTGTCGCGCAGCGAAAACCGATGTGGGGAGATCGCGTTCATTGTGGCAACGGCGGAATGATCAGGACCATGCCCACCGGAATGTTTCGCGGATCGGCAATGCGATTGCGATTGGCGTAGTAGATCCGGCGGTATTGCTTCGGATCACCATAGTACTTTTCGGCCAGGCTGTACAGCGTCTCTCGCGGGCCGACCCGGTGCGTCCGAACCGCGGCACGCTCCGAGTCGACCGGCGGCGGCACGGGCGCGCGATCCGGCCCCGCCGCGCGCTGTCGGTGCGGCGGAGCGACCGGCCGTGACGTCGGTTCGGGCACGGTGCATCCCGCCACGATCGCGCACGCAGCGATCAGCCGTCGGACCGCTCCGGTCGTTGCCCTCTCCTGTCGTCCCACGTGCCTGTCGCCTCCCGCCGTGCGAAGCGGTTTCGTTCCGCGCGATGCCATGGCGCCGAATTGTCGCCGGGACGATCGGCGCATGTCAATCGGCAGGTGGCGAGCAAACCGGTTTGACGCCGCCGCCGCTTCGTTTCACAATTCCAGACCGTGTTGTAGACCGCCCTGTTTGGAGATCGCGTGATGTCACTCCTCGTAACCGGAACCATCGGAATCGACACCGTGGAGACGCCACATGGCCGCGCCGAGGACGTGCTCGGTGGATCGGCCGTCTATTTTGCCTTCGCCGCCCGGCTGCTGGCGCCCGTGCGACTCGTCGGCGTCGTCGGTGACGATTTCCCGCCGTCCTTCCGAGAGTTGCTCGACGCCCCGCGAATCGACACGACCGGCCTGGAAACGCGAAACGGCTCCAAGACCTTCCGCTGGCACGGGAAATACCATCGCGACATGAACATCCGAGACTCCCTGCGTACGGACCTGAATGTCATCGCCGAGGCCCCACCCGTCCTGCCCGACGCCTTCCGCGACAGCCGCTACGTGTTTCTCGCCAACACCCATCCTGCACTCCAGTGCGGATTCATGGACCAACTCACGGGGCCCGGCTTCGTCGTCTGCGACACCATGGACCTCTGGATCCGCGAGCATCGGGCCGACCTTCTCAAGACCTTCGCCCGTGTCAACGGCGTCGTCCTCAATGATGGCGAGGTCCGAATGCTGACCGGCATCGACGATCTGATCCTCGCCGGACGCGCGGTGCTGGACCTCGGACCCACGCTGGTCGTCATCAAGAAAGGCGAACACGGGGCGATGCTGGTCATGCGGGACGATGTGTTCGTGTTGCCGGCCTACCCCACCGCGGCCGTCAAGGACCCGACCGGCGCCGGCGACAGCTTCGCAGGCGGCATGATGGCTTGGCTCGCCGCGGTCGATCGGACGGATCCGGCGGCCTTGCGCTCGGCCATCGCTCGCGGAACGTGCGCCGCGTCCATCACGATAGAGGATTTCTCGTTGGACGCGATCCGGGCGGCGGATCAGCAGGCGCTGGAATCACGCCTCGCGCGGTTCAGGTCAACGCTCGCCTTTGATTGACATCCAGCGGCGAAGAAGCCCACCCATGCCGCTCGGCGCCGGCCGAGGACCTCTGATTCAAGGCTCGCTCAGTTCGATTCAGCGTCCAAGGGTGGCCGGCTCATGCGAACGTTTATCGCGATTGACTTCGACGCGGACATCCAACGGTGCATGGCCCGCGTCCAGCGCAAACTCGAAGAACAGTGCCCAACGCAGGGCCTTCGCTGGACCGACACAGATCACGTGCACCTGACGCTCCAGTTCCTCGGCGAGATCGCGGATCAACAGGTCGCCGCGACTTCCCAGGCGCTCGATGATCTCGCAGGCACCGCCGCCCGATTTGAGATGGACGTCGGCGACGTCGGAGTCTTTCCGCCGAAAGGCCCGGTTCGCGTCATCTGGGTGGGTATCCACGACGCGCACGGCGAACTCGCCCGATTGCACACCCGCTGTCAGGAACGGCTGGCCACTCTCGGCTTCCCGCCCGAACGCCGGGCCTTCTCTCCCCACCTGACGCTCGCACGCAACCGCAATCCGCGAAACTCGGATCGGATTCGCGCCGCGCTGAGCACACTGGCCATGTTGAGAGCCGGCACCCAGACGGTCGACCACGTGACGTTCTACCAGTCAACGCTGACGAAGCAGGGGCCTATCCACGAAGCGCTCAGTCGCCACCGTTTTGCGGAGTGATCCGAGAACCGGGACCGGGACCGGCTGGCTCGTCCGGCGTGTCACACGCCGCGTCCACCTGCACGATGTCGGTCACATCCGCGGGAAGATCGTCGACGCCGGGCCGCGCGAACTTCGCCGGGCTGACATCCTCCACGCCGCGCATCCGCCCGATCCGCATCGTGAACTTCCCGTCGTCCTGCGGCCAGTCGATGTTGATGTGATGCGCGAACAGCGGGCCGCCGTCCCACGCCGGTCGATAATCGTCGAGAAACGCGCTCATCGCCCGCCGGCCGAAACCGTCACGGAAAAGCACGACTCGAATCAGATAGGGTCGGACTCGATCGACCCAATACTCGTGATCCACGACATATCCGCCGTCCGGCACCACGCGCCAGTAGACGAGCTTGTCGTACGTCTTGCCGTAGACGCGCGCCGGTCCGATCACCCCCGCGGCAGGTGAGCGCAGGTCGCCGACGCCTAACGCCGCAGCCACCTGGTCCGGCCGAATCGCGAGGTGCTCCGCACACGGCTTTCCGACGTGCCGATGCCGCCCCCATCGCATCATCCCCAACTCCGGCTCGATCCACACCCAGTAGTCGTCGGCGTTGGACCCGATCTGCATGACCCGGTCGCCCAAGCCCGGCCGCAGGTCCATGCGAAGACTCGCCGGCCCGGCAAACAGGAAGTTGCTGTCGAGGTTGTAGACGTGCTCCCGATCGTGGGAATCTCTGAACCGTGCCGTCACCGCGACGCCGGCGGACCACAGCGCCCGATCCAGCAGACGGCTGTTCGCTGCAATCGTTTCGATGATCTCGGCCGTACTGCGAAGCGGCGGCGGCTCGGCGTCCGGAATCGACTTCGGGTTGATGCAACCCACCGCACCCACGACAGACACCCCCCACGCGGCGGCGACGATCGGACGAATGCAACCGTATCGCATCCGCGTCGTCCTCATTCTTCGACCGCTTCCGCCGGCCGCGGAGGCGATGCGGGCGGTGCCGTCTCAGACGCGTGCGTGTCCTCGGCCGTAGGCTCCACATCCGCCCCGCCGGCCAGGATCGCGCCCAACTCGGCCGTCAGGTCTCGGACCTGCTCCTCGTCGAGCACGGGGTTGAACACGTCGTGCCGGGTTTTGTCCCGACTCAGTCGCATCCGCCACGTCTCCCCACGCTCGTCTCGAAGGGTCTCTTCATAGCGCAGCAGCCGCTTGCGCATCAACATCAGAGCAAGCACAAACCGGAATCGAAGTTTTGAAGGCTGGTCCGACGCGCCGAGCCTCAGAAAGAAGTCGACCAACACGCCGTCGTCCACAAACACCTTCCGCCGCTCCGCTTTTTTCGGCAGCCGCGTTCTGAAATGGCAAAAAACGCCCTCCGGAGGGCCCGTCCAGCACTCCTCGCCGATATCCCGTCTCTCAAAACCGACGTCAGTCTCAAACAAAGCGCTGTGAAACGACTCGCCCTCGCCCAACGCCCGGTCGCACAGGTCGCAGCGGCCGGCCGGGCGCGAAATCTCGAAACCTGCCATATTGACTCAACACCCCGTCCATTCGTCGGCGACCGCGGCTGGTTCCTTCCGCAACTCCGACGCCGCCGACTCGGCATCTTCCATCGCCGGCGGCACACGGTCCGCCTCCGGAAGCACGACCGGAGCGGAGTGGGCACCGTCCTCTGACAGCGTGTACCCATTCATCCGGCGTTTGCGGTAGTTGTGGACATACTCCCAGACCACGAACCCGACGAACGTCGCCAGGACCAAGCCGCCAACGATGTAGCCGATCATCCGCGTCGGCCCCGCGATCCGCATGATGAACCCGGGGAAGCGCGAGCCGACCCAAATCCACAGCGGCACGGAAATCAGCGCCGCCGTTCCGTCGAACGTCAGGAACTTCCAGTACGGCACACGAAAGATTCCCGCCGTCACAAACATGACCGCCCGGAGCCCCGGCATGAAGCGGGCCACAAACACGATTTTGGCGCCGTGATCAATGAATCGCCGGCGGGCGCTCTCCAGCAACCACGGCTTGAGGACGCGACGAAACCATCGATGCTCCACGAGGTGGCTGCCGTAACGGC
Organism: Phycisphaerae bacterium; assembly: GCA_046754505.1. Classification (GTDB taxonomy): domain Bacteria; phylum Planctomycetota; class Phycisphaerae; order UBA1845; family UTPLA1; genus JAPULF01. Next base: position 7,706 of record JBHHVX010000055.1, read on the forward strand.
GACCCATGTAAAACATGAGGCCGTCTCCGGCAAGGACTCCCACCAGCCCCGCCAGCATCATCAACTCCAGGTTGGCGTGTCCCTCGCTGACGAGCCAGCCGGCCGCCAATAGCGGAATGTCCTCCGGCAGCGGAAGGCCCAACCCCGCGGCCATCAATACGACAAGCAGTCCGAAGTAGGACCATTGCTCGATGTATTGAAAGAAGAATTCCTGCACCCGGAGACTCCCTCACGCACCATCGCTTCGCCGCGGCAATTCACGTCGATTGCAGCAGCCGACCCCCAGCGCGCTCGGCCGATTATAGCGAGCTGTCCGTCCCACCACCTGTTTCATCGGCGAGTCGCGGCCGCCGTTTGCGTCGAACGTTCTTCTCCGCCGAAGCCGTCGCCGCGACTCCCTCCAGCGCCTCCACCGCGGCCGCCCGCACGCGCTCGTTCTCGTCGCTCTTCATCATCTCCAGCCACGTCGCGCGATCTGCCGCCCCACATTTCCGGACAAAGCCCACCAGCCAGACCCGCCGTTCGACGGAAAGCTGCGACCGATGCTGCTCCATCACGCGCCGGCCGACCTCGCCCAACCGAAGCAGACCGGCACAGGCCTCGTCCACCACCGTACCCGACGGCGTCTCCAGGCAGCGTCCGAGCATCTCGGCCGCCCGCTCCGCCGGTTCCGCATGACTCAACACCGCCACCGCCATGCCCGCGACGCTCTCTCTCGGATCGTCGCGAAGCCGAAACAAGGCCTTCCGGATTCGACTCTTGTCGAGAAACGCCCGCGAGATGATCACGGCCGCGACCTGCTGTCGCTCGGACTCGCTCTCCGTCACCACCCGCAGGACTTGCGGCATCACATACCGGGCAAGCCTTCGTTTGACCTTCAGTTCATCGACGATGGCCTCTAACTCCTCCGGCGTCCGATTCTGCAGCGAGGATACGAACGCCCGAACGCGGTCGCGATATTGGTATTGCCCATAGGCTCGGAAGGACAGGTACACGGCCGACCCGACGATCGAGACGGTCAGCACGCACGCCGACACGGCCACCAGCACGTGTCCCCAGAGGCCGGCTCGACCGCCCACTCCCGGACCGGTCATTTCACGAATCCAACTCTTCAATCAACCACGCTCCCCACGCCGCAAGGCCGACCGTCGCATTGCCGCGACGTGCGACTGCAACAGCCTCCCGCCGGCCCGCTTGACGATCACATGACGCATTGCGAGCCTGCCATCATCGGTGCACAGCGCCGTCCTGACAAGCCGGCCGCCCTCGAAACCGCGACCTGACCGCATCGGTTCCGATCCCACCAGCGCCGGACAAGACCGGCTTGTAGGGTCCCATATCGGAGGATAGGATTTGTACACAGATACTCGCGCGAGTGGCGGAATCGGCAGACGCGCAGGATTTAGGTTCCTGTGGGGAAACCCGTGGGGGTTCGACTCCCCCCTCGCGCAGTGCTCGGGCCGGCCGCAGCGAAACACGCCCTCAATCACCGTGTCGCTGGTCGCGCCTGCGCTTCGATCGCTTGCTCTTGTGGTCCTTCGCCTTGCCTGCCATTCGGTCCTCGTCGAGCCACGTTGCTTTCTTTCGCCAGTCGGGATCGACACGCCCCCAGTTGCGACGATCAATCTCGTCCGGCTGAAGCACAAACTTCAGCGCCCGCACCAGTTCGGCCGTCCGGTCCTTCGCGGCCCCGCCCGGAAACGCATGACCGATGTCTTGATAGAGCGACCACGACGGATCCGTCCGGTCCACGAACGGGGCCTTGATCGACGCACCGAGCCGCTCGAGCTGGTTCGCCAGCCAGCGGTTGTTGGCGACCAGCTCCTGCTTGTCTTGCACACCGACCATCATGTACACCTTCCACCGCTTCATGACGGTCTTCTCCGTGTCGGTCAGCGGCTGGGCCGTCTCATAGGACCGCGCCCGGAACATCCCCACGACGGGAATCAACCTCCGGTACGTCTTCGGATACCGCATACCCAGCGAGTAGGTCGCCCACGCCCCCTGACTCATGCCCGTCAGGACGCGCGGCGCGAAGCGGTGCAGCTTGTGCCGCTTTCTCAATTCCACGCGAGCGGCGTCGATCATCTTGCCGGCATCCTCGAAGCCCGACCACGAATAGCTTCCCGGCCCGAGGGACTTCGTCCCTTGTCCGACGACCAACACCGCACCGACCTCCGCGCAGGCCGCCTTCCAGACGTGTTCCATGCTATCCATGTTGCCCGAGTAGCCGTGCAGGGCGTATACCACGGGCGTCAGTCGATTCTCGACCGAGAACCCCGGCGGCAGCACAATCCGATAGCGATCCTTGTCCGCCTGTCCCGATCGATGGCCGCGTTTGACCCGCTTGATGCGCCTGGCGTGGTCCTGCGCCCGCGCCGGCTGCGCGATGAAGACGAGGGCGCAAGTGAAGACACTGATAGAGATAAATCGTCGGGGCACGTTGCGGTCTCCGCGGCTCGCGGGGATGGACCGGCCATTGTAACTCCCCCCAGCGATCCGCACCAGCCGCCTCGGGCACTCAGCCGTAGCGTGGGCATCGCCCACCACTCTTTCGACAACGCTGCCAATCGCTACGGTGAGCAATGCCCACCCTTGTGGCGTCGGCCCCCCGTGGTCGACGTGCCCCGGCCGGCGGCCTCCCGTCCACGAATGTCGGGCACGGCGGCCCGACGTTACAGGGAGCTGATTCGCCGGACGGCGTCGAGCAGGGAAAGGTCCGCCAGCCGCTCACGCGTAACAGTGCCAACGATGACGTTTGCAGACTCCGCCACGCTCTCAACGGCAAGCCCCACGTCCCGCAATCGTTCGACCGTCTCGGAGGTCTTGTCGACGGTCAGGATGCTCACGACGACCCGGCCGTCGAGGATAGTCAACCCGCCACGCGGAGCGTAAGAGAGCGTAAGAGCTGTCGGGAAGGATCGTTTTGCACCGTGAGCGGCAGCGGGAGCGGGTGGCATGTCCATCCGCGAAGCGGTGGACAGGCGGAACACCGGAAGGTCCACACGCACCGCGCGGGTTTGACGGAGTGCTGTCCGTCCCGCACGCCCACGGCTTCGCCGGTGGGCGTGGCACCCGACCGGCTCTCGGGCCTGCGTCCGTCCTCCACCTTCGGAGGCAATGGCGCAGCCGCAGCGACGGGCTTCTCCGTGCTGGACCGAGAATCCCTTCTCGGTCCTCTCCCGTATGGGAATCCCTTCCCATGTCTTCTTCCCCGCGGCGGACCCGACTCGCCGGGTGCTGAGAAGGATGGGAATGTCCTCAGAAGACGTGTCGAGAAGGGATTCTCGACACAGCTTGGACTCCGAACGTGCCCGGCCGTCATGTTGCAGATGTGTTGCGACTCAGTCGTCCGGTTCTCCGGCGATCGAGACCGCCCGGAGTTGGGGCGGGGCGAACCCCTCGAGCATCGCCCGAACGCGCGGCTGCTCGGGGTCGAGTTCCAGGGACCGCCGCAGGTGGGCGATCGCCCGCTGACGATACATCTCGCTGTCGGGATGCTGCTCACTGAGGGCCAGGCTGACCGTCCCACAGCCGACGTGGGCGGCCGGATCGTCCGGATCGAGCCTGACGGCCGTCTCATACTCCTTCAGTGAGCTTTCATAGTCGCGCCGAGCGGAGTGAATCGCGCCGAGCCTGGTGTAGACAGTCGGCTCATTCTCGTCGACTTCCCGCGCGGCCGCGAGCACGTGGACGGCGGCATCCAGGTCGCCGAGTTGCTCGTAGCATTGCGCCAGTCCGATGAACGCCGCCACGTTCTGCGGCGTCAGCGAGGCCGCGTGCCGATACGCCCGCGCAGCGGCCCCGATCGCGGCCGGCCGGTCCATCGCAGTGAACGCCGCCTCATACCGGGCGTTCGCCAGCGAGAGGGCATACGCCGCATTCTCGGGCGCAGACCGGACGGCACCCGCAAAATGCTCGGCCGCGCGGTGCGCGTCGCCCTCGGCCAGCCGGATGCGTCCGAGACGGGCATGAGCCTCGGCATTGCGACCGTCACGTGCGATGGCATGCCGGTATGCCCGCACGGCCTGATCGGTGTGTCCGTGGTAGAGCAGATCGTCGCCGCGTCGAACGTCGGCTCGCGCGGCGGCTCGATGCCACGGCGTCAGCAGGGAGCTGCCATGCTGGCACCCCGCCGCGCAGCAGGCGGCCAAGGCACCAAGCATACACGGGGCTAATCGCAGCCGCCGAAAGAGGCCCCCTGTACCCGGCGAAGCCGGGCAAGAAGGTGCAGACCGTCGTCCCGACGACGGCGACAAGGTACGCGTCGGCATCAAGCACATCACGGAACACTCCAGCGCCGGGGCACGGCACGTCGGGCAAGGCGGATCGTCCCGCCGCCTTCCACGCGTATTGATATCGGCCGGCACGCACGTCTCGGGCGCACCGAATGCGGCCCCCACGCGCCGGCCCCGCGTGCCGATTGACTTTCTCGCGCGCCCGCCTATCATCCTGACCGACGTTTTCGACGCCGAGCGAGGTCATCGGGCCCTCTATTCGAAGATGACGGACGAATCGAGTTTCCATCCATGCGCACGCTCGTAGCCATTCCGGTGTTCAACGAGGAACGGTATCTCTCGCGCGTCCTCGCGCAGGTCTTGCGCCTGACCGACGACGTCGTGGTCGTGGATGACGGGTCGACCGACGCCACGGCCGACATCCTGCGGCGAATGCCGCGCGTCGACGTGATCCGCCATCCGAGCAATCTCGGCTATGGCCAGAGCCTGATGGACGCCTTCCAATACGCCCGTCAACATCGATACGAATGGGTCATCACCATGGACTGTGATGACCAGCACGAGCCCGCGCGGATCCCCGCTTTCATCGAGCGCGCCGAGCGGGACGACGCGGATATCGTGTCCGGTTCGCGGTATCTGACGGAGATTCCCGGAAACACGGAGGCACCAGCCGACCGTCGCCGGATCAACCGGACCGTCACCCGTATGATCAACAAGGTGCTGCAACTGCCGCTCACGGACGCCTTCTGCGGCTTCAAGGCCCACCGCGTATCGGCAATGCAACGGCTGTGCCTGTCCGTTCAGGGCTACGCCTTTCCACTCCAGTTCTGGGTCCAGGCCGCGCGTCACGGTTTGCGGGTCTGCGAGCTGCCCGTCCGGCTAATTTACCATGACCCGAGTCGTTATTTCGGCGGCCGCCTGGACGACCCGGCCTCGCGTCTGCAACACTACGTTGACGTGTTCCTGACAGAGCTCCGCCGGACGCCGGCCGGAATGCGGCCGCCTCCAAACCTGTGCGGGGCGGCCTCGTTGTGCGACGAGTGAAATGAGACGACGCCCATCCACGCCTGATGTGCAGGCACTCCATGCGAGATAGTACCGACGCAGATAGACTCGCGGCCCCGGCGGAGGATGGCGCCGTACTCGTATGGCCGGAGGCCGACGCGATCCTTCGCGACGTGGAACGCAACCGGCAACGGCGGCGTTCGCAGCGATGGACGCTGCTTGGCGGGTCCGTCACGCCCGCGCACGACCGCGACACCGCACCTGTCATCATGACCGGCCACCAGCCCGGGTTTCTTCACCCCGGCGTCTGGGTCAAGACCGTCGCAGCGACACGCCTGGCCGCACGGCTCGGCGGCCGGGCCGAGTTTCTCGTGGTCGACAACGACGCCCCTGGCGATTTGGCCCTCTCATGGCCCGAGACCACCCCGGACCGCTGGCACGTTCGACGGTGCGTGGCAGTTGCAAACCCGAACGGTCGATCGTTCGAGCAGCTCGACGTCACGACGCTCGCTCACTGGCAGGCTTTCTTCGCCGGCATCCCCGATTCGATTCGCCGATCGGCCGACCGGCCCCTGTCCGCCTTTGAATCCGGCTTTCTGAGCACGCCCCCCACGTCTGATCCGGACCATCTCGACTATACGGACCAATGGATCCGCGCGATGCGCGCGATGGACGCCTGCCTGGAAACGACATCGCCGATCTACAACCGCGTGGGGCAGTTTTTCTCCACCGAGAATGCCGCTCGCCCGGTGTCGCCGGCGGTGTTCATCGCCCATGTGCTCCTGTCCGCCGAACGCTTCGCCAAGGCATACAACGCCGCCCTCAACGCATATCGTCAACGCCGCGGCATCCGCGGAACCCGCCACCCGATTCCGGATCTCGAAACCGACGGCGACCGAGCGGAATTGCCCTTCTGGTTGTCGCACGGCCCGGCCCCACGTCGGCGCCTGGCGGTATCGCGGAGCGGCCCCGATTCGATCTGCGTCTGGTCTGACGACGAAGCTCTGGCAACGCTTGGCGCCTCCGAGCTGCGAAACGAACCGCAGTCGACCCTGACAAACGGACTGGCCGGATGCCCGATCCGACCGCGCGCGTTGACGTTGACCATGTACGCTCGGGTCTTCGCCTGCGATCTGTTCATCCACGGCATCGGCGGCGCGAAGTACGATCAGATCACGGACGACATCATTCGCAGATTCTTCGGTGTCGCGCCCCCCGCTTACGCCTGCGTCTCCGCGACTGCGCGGCTGCCGCTCCCGCGACACCACGTGACACAGAATGATCTTTGTGCCGCCCTCGCCCGCATTCGAGACATCCGGTTCAACCCCCAGCGCCACCTCCCCCAGGAAGATCCGTCGTCACAGGTTCGCCAGGCGCTCGCGGCGCGCAGCCAGGCCATCGCTGAAGGGCATCGACTGCGCGCCGAGGAGCCTCGGAACCACGCGGCACGCAGAGCCTCCTTCCGGAAGATTCGGGCCGCCAATGCATCATTCAGCAGAGTCGCCCCGCACATTCTGGACGTCGCACACCGAAAGGTGTCTGAAGTTCGCCGACAGCTTGATCGCGACCGGATCGCCGAACGACGAGACTGGTTCGTCGGCCTCTATCCCAAGGCACCCCTCCAAAAGCTCTGTCGCCAGTTGCCGTTCGCATGAATCCATCGGCAGCCCACTCATCAGACCCCGATAATCCGGTGCGGTTCCGGGCGTACCCCGGCCCCGTCGACGCGGTCGCAGACCCCGGAATCCCCCATCGAAGCCCGGCAGGGCCGATTCCGCTCGCTGGAGACACTCCTCCGTGCGTGTCGCGGCCACGGCGGCGTGCTTGACGCCCGTTTCAGATTTCGATAATATGACGGTTAGAAGCAGCGAGTATTGGGGGGAACACGCGATGTGGCTGCCCAACGGAGTTGGGACTGAAGTAACCTGATGCGTTCGGTGCCGCGCGCTGGCGTGCGCCCGGCCGGGAGCAGCGGACCCGGCGCGGCGCCTCTGCGCATGAGGCACGGGGCCGCCCCCCGGACCATACTCAGTCTCGCGCTGGAGGCAGGCTTGCAGGGTCTGAGAGATCGGGACCGCGCCGGTGCCGGCGACTGTACCGTGTCCTCTCGGGCCACTTTTGGGAAGGAGCGACCCATATGACCGTAAACGTCTTGAAAGCAGCAGTGGCGTTGATCGCCTGCACTTGTCTTTTCTCGGAAGCGACGGCCATCGCCGCGGACCGGCAGCCCGGGCCTTCCGGAAGCCAGGTCCGGCCGGCCTCCGTCGGCCGCGCATTCCAGCCGCGCTTCGCCAGGACAGGAGTCGCCACATTCGCTCGAAACGCCTCGGCTGAGCCCCCGGTCGGCGCGGACACCCCCGACCACACGTTTGCCTCGAACCCCAACACAGCGCCGTCAGAGGGGAGTTCGACCCCGGCGCCGCGCGGCGGCGTACCCGGTGTCTGCGGGACGGTCACCGAATGCCAGAACGCCGACTGCACCACGGTCGATCCGCTCGCCTCCATCGCCTGCACACTGGACGGCGGGCTGACGACGGCCGACAACAACTATGCCCGCTGCATCTTGATTCCAAACGATATGGAGTTGCTGTGCGTCGATATCGGGGTGGAGTCCAACGATCCCGTCCTCAGCTACGACGTCACCATCGTCATTTCTCGCGATATCGACGGTTGCCCCCCCACTGCGCCGGGCGGAGTCGACCTGATCACCATCGACAGTCGGGTCGTGACCATTCCTCCGGCAATCGGGCCGGGATTCTTCACGATCACCTACAACCCCCCGCTGATCCTCCCGGCGGGGCCCATTGTCGTCGAGCTGCTGGCGCCGAGCGCGACCGGCGTTCAGGCCTTTTTCGTTGGCAGCAACGTCCTCGAACCCAGCGGCGTGACCTACATCTCCGCGCCGATCGGCTGCAGCCTGCCGAACTACGTCGATGTTCGGCTGCTGAACCCGCAGAACGACAAGATGAACTGGGTTGTCCGGCTCGACGGCAACGCCCTCGGCACAAATCCGGGAACGTGCTGTTTTCCTGATGGCTCGTGCCAGTTCTTGATACCCGTCGACTGTCTGACCCAGGGCGGCGATTTCGCAGGAGGGCCGGGATGCACCCCCAATCCCTGCCCTCAGATTCCGACCAATGATACGTGCTCGACCGCCCTCGGTCTGACCGTGCCGTCGTCCATCACGGCGGACACGTTCCTGGCAACACCGGACCCGTTTCCCGGCACATGCGGCACGTCAGTCAATAACGGCGGCGCGGGCCTCTGGTATGCCGTGTTCGGCACGGGCAACACCATGACCGCCAGCACATGCAATCCGGGCACCGATTTCGACACGCAGTTGAGCGTCTCTTGTGGTGATTGCACCTGCCTGGTCTGCATCGACGGCAACGACAACGACCCAGCCTGCGCTGCCGGACCCCAGAGAGGGTCCACGGTGTCGTGGTGCTCTGCCTTCGGGGCGACCTATCTCATCTTTGTCCACAGCTTCGACCCCATGGTGGCCGGCAACTTCGAACTATCGATCGCCGACGACGGCGTGCCCTGCGCTACGCCACCGAGTTGCACGCGTCCCCCCGAGCAGACCTGCGTTCAAAACCTGCCGCCGGCCCAGGTCGCCGAAGCCGAACTCTGCGGCCAGGACACCAACGGAGGCTGCAACAACCTCCAGAACATGCCGCCGACGCCCGAAACCTTCACCGAGATCGGCGTGGACCCGTGCCCCACGACCGTCGGCGGCACGGTCTGGTTTGACGGAGCGACGCGAGATACCGACTGGTTCAAGTTCAGCCTGACCCAGGACCACGTCATGCGCGTCTGCCTCATTCCCGAGTTCCCGGTACAGATCGGCTTCCTGGAACTCGACCCCATCATCGGCGACTGCAATCTTGGGGGATCCGGGACCTTCGGCGTGCGCAGCGTGAACGGCGGGTTCAGTTCCGCGACCGGCGGAGCGTGTGTGCCGACTTGTGTCCAGACGGACGACTGCCTACCTCCCGGCAACTATGTGCTCTTCGTCGCGCCACAGCTTCCCGACGGCGCCCTGAGCTGCAGCTCAACGTGCCGCTTCGGAAATGACTATTTCGGCACGCTCGAATGCCTCCAGTGTCTGGCGCCGTGCTGCATTAACAATTTCCAATGCCCGTTCCTGTGCACCGATCTGACCCCCAACCAATGCCAGGCACAGGGCGGGACCGTTGGCGGAACGCTCCTCCAAAGCTGTTTCGACGTGCCCAACGTCTGTTCACCCGGACCGGCCCAGGAGCCCGACCCTTGCTGCAAGGGCGACACCAACGCCGACGGGCTGCGGGACGGGCAGGACGTCGTCGCATTCGTGGATCATGTACTCAACCAAAACGTCATGTGCGGTCCCGGACCGCTCGGAGCTCCCTTCTGCGGCACCGACATGAATGATGATGGGCTGATGAACGTGGCCGACGCCGCGGCGTTTGTCACGGCCCTGCTCGGCGGCCCGTGTCCGGTCCCGTGCAACGCCAATCCGAATCAATGTCAGCTTCCCGATCAATTGGCCCACGGCATCGGCGGAAGCCTGTGCGTGTTTGCCGACGCCAACCCGGCGGCCGGCGGCACCGGCGTCATCGCCGCAGATGATTTCCGGCCGTCGATCAATGGTGACATCACCTCGATCTGCTGGTGGGGTGTCTACACCAATGGAAGTGCGCCGTGCCTCCCCGCGACCGGCGACTCCGCCAACCTGTTCGACATTCGTTACTACAGCGACAATCTCGGTACTCCCGGCACGCTGATCGCCGAGTTTCTCGATGTCGCACCGGCCGGCATGACCGTCACCGGCAACGTGCTCGCGGCCGGCATCGGCAATCTCGAAGAGATTGAGTTCACGGCAACGCACGCCCCGGTCACCGTGACGGCCGGCACCTGCTATTGGATCGGAATCCAAGGCAAATCCACCGCGAGTTGCTTCTTCTGTTGGTCGACCGCGCCGGCCGGAAACACCCGGTCCGTCCAGACGCAGAACCCGCCCTTCACCGCGGGCGACCTCAGCGACTTCGACTTGACCTTCTGTCTCAACGTCGACATCGCCGCCGGAGGCTTCTGCGTTCCGATCGGCGCCTGCTGCAACATCGTCCTCCCCATCTGCACCTCCGGACTAACCGAGGCCCAGTGCGCCGATGCCAGCCATACGTGGTTCAACGGGGCCGATTGCGCCGATCCGCTGTTCAATTGCCCGCCCCCAGTCGATTGCGGGACCACCCTCGTCACGCAAAACACCGATCCGAATACGATCACCCCAGGCACAAGCGTGTCCTGTAACGACCAAGGAACGCCGCAGACCAACGAGGACAGCTACTATGCCCGGCTCTTCACGACCGGCACCCTGACTCAGGTCCGATGTGTAAACTTCGGAGTCGAAGCTGCCCGCGACAGCACCGTCGGCCAACTCGGCGCCCCCGTGGAGGTTCGGATCTACGAAGATACGAACGGCGTCGCCCCCGGCGATCTGCCGGGCGAGACCGACCTGGTGCTGCTCGGCACGGCGTTGCTGAACATTCCGGATGCCGCAACCAACCAGTTCTTCCAGGCGGTCATGACGCCGCCGATCGATGTCTCGGCCACGTCCTTCTTCGTCGTGGAGATATTCACTCCCAGCGGGCACTTGGTGGAACCCGCCGGGACGAACATCTTCCTTGGCGCCAATTCGGCTGGTCAGACCGCCCCCGCCTACCTCAAGGCGCCCCAGTGCGGCATCGCGACGTTCACGAACATCGGCACGCTGTGCGTTCCGTGTTTGAACTCGCACATGCTGATCAGTGCCCAAGGGCTTTGATGACGGAAGAGTCGTCGGATGCCAAACGCAAGCGGGCCCGGTTCGCTCGCCGGTTCGAAGGTGTCGAACGAACCCGCCGTGCTCGGCAGCGACCGTGAGGGAGCGGTCGTCCAGCACAGACGGACCGCTTCCCGACCAGCGCGGCTCTGATTCGGCGTCTCTCGCACGTGCTCCAAGCGTCGGGACAACCGCCCGCCGCTCAGGATTCCTTGACGGCCGAGATCAGTTCCAGGAAGGCTTTCTTGCCGTCGCTGAAGAACATCAGGCAGTTGTCCGCCGCAAACAGCGGATTGGGAATGCCGGCGAAGCCGGGACTCAGGCTCCGCTTGATCACGACGACGGTCCGACACTTGTCAACTTCGATGATCGGCATCCCGGCGATGGGCGACTTCGGATCGGTGCGGGCGACGGGGTTGACGACGTCGTTCGCGCCGACCACGATCGCCACATCCACCTGCTCCAGCGTCGGATTGATCTGATCCATCTCCAGCAGCTTGTCATATGGAATGTTCGCCTCGGCCAGCAGCACGTTCATGTGGCCGGGCATGCGGCCGGCAACCGGATGAATCGCGAACTCGACGGTCGTTCCGCGGGACTCCAGCAGGTTCGCCAGATCGCGAACGGCATGCTGCGCCTGGGACACAGCCATGCCATAGCCCGGAACGATGACCACCCGCTGGACGCCCTCGAGCAGCATCGCAACCTCGTCGGCGCTCGTCTGCTTGATCTTTCCGGCATACACCTCGTCGGCGCTGGCCGTGTCCGCGGTCGGGCCTAGTTTGCCGAAGATCACATGTGCCAGCGAACGGTTCATGGCCTTGCACATGATGCTCGTCAGGATGAATCCGGACGCCCCGACAAGCGATCCCGCGATGATCAGCACGTTGTTGCTGATGACAAACCCCGTGGCGGCCGCGGCGAGACCGGAATAGGAATTCAACAGCGCGATGACGACGGGCATGTCGGCCCCGCCGATCGGCGTGACGAGCAGGACGCCCAGAACACTCGCCGCCAGCACAATCAGGCCGTAAGGCAGCCAGGCCGTCGGTACCGAATACAACCAGTATCCCAGTGCCACCGTTCCCATCAGGAGGAGGGCGTTGATCATCTTCTGGCCGGGCACCAGGTTGCCGTCCTTCAGCCACTTCATGCCCCGGAGCTTGGCGGCCGCAACCAAACTGCCTGTGAAAGTGACCGCTCCGATTAGTCCGGAGGCGGCGGTGGCGATCGAAAACTGTGTCAGAACCGAACCGGCCATCGCATGACTGGCGATGTCATCGTGGCGAAGGAGCAGCTCCGCTCCCGCGACCAGCGCCGAGGCGATTCCCCCGAACCCGTTAAACAGCGCGACCATTTGCGGCATGCCGGTCATCTCGACCTTGATCGCCAGGATCAGCCCGACTCCGCCTCCGACGATCAGCCCCGCGATGATGTACTCGAACCGGAGGATCTTGTGATGTTGCAGCGTCACCACAATCGCCAGCAGCATGGCAACGGCGCTGATGAAATTGCCGCGCACCGCGGTCCGCGGATGCGTCAGACCCTTGAGGCCGATGATAAACAGGATCGAAGCCACCAGATAGGCGGTGTTGGTCAGTGCTGGGCTCACGTGTCAGTCCTTCTTGCGAAACATGCCGAGCATGCGGTGGGTTACGAAATAGCCGCCGACAACATTGATGGTCGCGAAAATGACCGCGAACAGCCCCAGCCCCGTCGTCAGCCAGTGGTGTTGGGTGCCGGCGGCGATCAGAGCGCCGATCACCGTGATGCCGCTGATGGCGTTCGAGCCGGACATCAGCGGCGTATGCAGCGTCGGCGGCACCTTGGTGATGATCTCAATGCCGACAAACACGGCAAGGGCAAAGATGGTCAACAGCAATACAAAATCAGCATGGCCTTCCATCGAAAACTCCTGAGTCAGGAATGCGGAATCCTCATCGCTCGATCACGGCGCGGACGCGCTCATGCACGACCTCACCGCCGTGCGTCACGAGCGTCCCCGCGATGATCTCGTTGTCCGTGTCCAACTCCAGCACGCCTTCCTTGGACACGTCCAGAATGAAGGCCGCGACGTTCCGGGCGTACATCTGGCTGGCGTGGTAAGACAGGGTCGAGGGCAGGTCCGTCGGGGCCAGGACCGTCACGCCGCTGTCAACGACTGTCTCATCCGCCTTCGACAACTCGCAGTTGCCGCCCGCCTCTCCGGCGAGGTCCACGATCACGCTGCCCGGCTTCATCGAACGAACCATATCGACCGTTACCAGAACAGGAGCCGGTTTGCCGGGAATCAACGCCGTGGTGATGACCACGTCCGCGTCCTTCACGTGCTGGGCAATGGTTTCCTTTTGCTTCACCTTATAGGCTTCGGACATCTCCTTGGCATATCCGCCAGCGTCCTCCGCATCTTCCGACGGCGCTTCTACCTCGACGAACCGGGCCCCCAGGCTCTCGACCTGTTCCTTGACCGCCGGACGGACATCAAACGCCTCGACCACGGCACCGAGCCGCTTTGCGGTCGCGACGGCCTGCAAGCCGGCGACGCCCGCCCCCATGACCAGCACCTTGGCCGGCTTCACCGTGCCCGCCGCCGTCATGAACATCGGGAAAAAACGGTTCAACTCCGATGCTCCGATCAGCACCGCCTTGTAGCCCGAGATCGTGCTCATCGAGCTCAAGGCATCCATCTTCTGCGCCCGGGTGATCCGCGGCATCAGTTCCATCGCCAGCGCCGAGACCCGCCGCTCCGCCAGTCGCCGCACGTCGTCGTGTTTCGACAAGGGATTCAGCAACGCGATCAGAATCGTGTCGGCCTTCAGCAGGTCCAGTTCCTCGCCGTCCGGACAACGCACCTTCGCGACAACATCCGCTTGCCCGTACAACTCGGCCCGGTCGGATACGAGCACTGCTCCGGCCTCGTCGTACGACCGATCAGAGAACCCCGAGCGGGCCCCGGCCTCACGCTCGACCAGAACCTCGAATCCGGCCTTCTTCAGCTTACCGCAGGTCTCCGGCGTCGCCGCGACGCGGCGCTCGCCTGCCTGGCCTTCTTGGGGAATCGCTATCTTCATCCAAGCCTCACCTCGTAAGGGCCTCCGGGTGCCGGCGCGACGATGCTGACCGGCCAGCCCATGCTCCCGTCCTTCTAACGGCCAGAACCGGCCGCTCGACCAGTTCTGAATCGCTCATCCTAGCCGCCCGGCGCCGTCCGGCCAATCGCCCGGGCGCCGAAAACCGCAAACCGCGGCCAGGGTCCGTGACCGTGCAGGCGGACTCAATGAGCGGCTGTAGCGTCGCCCCGCCCCCGTGGCCGGGCAGGCACGCCCTTCGTGCCGATCTTCCGGATCGACGGATTCCTTCTGAAGAATCTCGGAATTCCGGGAATAAAATGAGCAGCGGAGTTGTTATGCGTGGCGGCGGCACACCGGGCGGCGCTGGAGGGGGGTCAGCCGGGTGCCACTGGCGGCTTGCCCGCCAGTGCCGCAGCGCGCTGCCGGAGGCCGGTCGGAATCGAGGCGAGGCGACCCGCCGGGTGCGGGCGGGAAGCCGGCAAGCAGGAGGTCACGACGATGAGACGGAGGCTCAGCCTTGCGGCGGCGATGGCGTTCGGGCTGCTGGCGGCCACGCGGCCTGCGCTGGCACAGAGCATGGTTCCGCCGATGGCCAACCCGAGGGGGGGGGATCGTGGTGGACCACCAGCCGGTTCATGGGGGAGGCCCGGGGCGGATTTGGATTTCTTTCTGCCGTCCGTCGGATAATAGGGACGGATAATAGGGGATAAT
>JBHHVX010000056.1:0-22082 GCA_046754505.1 Phycisphaerae bacterium
TCGGATGCGGGCATTTCCCGGCACTTCCTCTATACTACTTGGTTTTGGATCGGGCCGCCGCGCCGTTGCGAGCGTCGTGCGGCGACGTGAGCAGGCACTCCCACAACGGACACCGACTTGCAGGACTCAGCAATCGAAACCGAAGGGCAAGCGACCTACCGAGCCGCCCGGCCCGCAAGCATCGGGCGGTGGATACCGGATGGGGCGCCACCGGAGACGGGCCCGCAGGCGGTCGCGCGGGCGGTGCGGGACCTCGGCCGGACCCTCGTGGTGGTCGAAACCGAGAGCGAACCCGCCGTCGCCACCGGCGGACAGTTCGATCTCGACGCAACCTCGCCGGCGGACAAGGCGTCCTATCCGCTTCGGGCCTACGTGCCGGCATTGCACCCATCGACCCTGGGGGATCCGACGTTTCGGCACGACCACCGGTTGCGCTATGCATACGTTGCCGGGGCCATGGCCAACGGAATCTCATCGGAGCGTCTCGTGGAGGCCATGGCGCGGGCCGGAATGCTGGCGTTCTTCGGGGCCGCGGGCCTTTCGATCGAGCAGGTCGAACGAGCCATCGATCGGATTCAGTCCAATCTGGGCGACCGCCCCTACGGGTTCAATCTGATCCACAGTCCGAACGAGCCGGCCCTCGAATCGGCGATCGTCGATCTATACCTGCGGCGCGGCGTGCACCTGGTCAGCGCGTCGGCCTATCTCGATCTGACCCTGCCACTGGTTCGCTATCGCGTCAGCGGGATACGCCGCGATGATCGAGGCCGGGTCGTCTGCCCGAACCGCGTCATCGCCAAGGTGTCACGCGTCGAGGTGGCCCGAAAGTTCCTGTCGCCTCCGCCGGAAAAGCTGCTCCAGGCCCTCGTCGCGAACGGCGACATCTCGACCGAGCAGGCCCGTTGGGCCGGATCGATACCCGTTGCCGAAGACATCACCGCCGAGGCGGATTCCGGCGGGCACACGGACAACCGTCCGGCCCTGGCATTGATTCCAACGATGCTGGCGCTGCGCGACGCGATGCAGCGCGAACACGGCTACGACCGCCCGCTGCGGGTCGGAGCGGCCGGCGGCATGGCAACCCCCGCTTCGGCGGCGGCGGCGTTCGGCATGGGCGCCGCCTATGTGCTGACCGGTTCGGTCAATCAGGCGTGCGTGGAGGCGGGCACGTCGGACGCGGCGCGGAAGATGCTGGCCCGGGCGTCGCAGGCCGATGTCGCCATGGCGCCGGCGGCGGACATGTTCGAGATGGGCGTCAAGGTGCAGGTTCTCAAGTGGGGAACGATGTTCGCCCTCCGCGCCAGGAAGCTCTACGACCTCTACCGTACCTGCGCCGGCCTCGACGCAATCCCCGCGCCGCAGCGAGCGCTCCTCGAGCGGGATTACTTCCGATGCACACTCGCCGAGGCCTGGAGCCAGACCAGAGACTATTTCGTGACGCGCGATCCGGATCAGGTCACGCGCGCGGAGCGCGACCCCAAACACCGGATGGCCCTGGTGTTTCGTTCGTATCTGGGCCGCAGCTCGGACTGGGCCAACCGCGGCGAGCCGTCGCGCGAGGCCGACTATCAGATCTGGTGTGGACCGGCCATGGGGGCGTTCAACGAATGGGTCCGGGGAACGTTTCTCGAACACCCGGAGCGGCGCGATGTCGTCACCGTCGCCCTGAATCTGCTGCACGGCGCGGCCGTGCTGACGCGGGTTCAGTGGCTCCGGGCACAGGGCGTCGACCTGCCGCCCACCGCCCAGGCAGTCGCCCCGATGGAACGGGCGGCTCTGGCGGCGCTGCTCGATGCACCGGAGGACCCCGCGCGTGAATAGCACCCACCCCCCGAAAGAAAGCCCCGCCACGCCCATCGCCATCATCGGCATGGGGTGTCTGTTCCCCGGCTCGCGAGGGCTGACGGACTTCTGGCGATTCATCCGCACCGGCGAAGACGGCATCACGGAGGTGCCCGACAGTCACTGGCGGATCGGCGACTACTTCGACGCCGACCCCCAGAGTCCCGACATGACCTATTGCCGGCGTGGGGGATTCCTGTCGGCGTCGGCGTTCGATCCGCTCGAGTTCGGGATCCCGCCCACCGCCATCGAGGCCACCGACACGGCGCAACTGCTCGGCCTGATGGTCGCTCGCCAGGCGATGGAAGACGCCGGCTATGGCGACGACAAGCACGCAGACGCCTCGGGCGACCGCTCGTTTGATCGAGAACGGACCAGCGTCATCCTCGGGGTCACCGGCACGCTCGAGCTGGCGCTCTCGCTCGGTGCCCGGCTGGGGCATCCGATCTGGCGCCGGGCCCTCCGCGAGGCCGGCGTGCCGGACGACGTGGCGGAGAACGTCGTCGCCCGAATCGCCGACGGCTATGTCCCGTGGCAGGAAAACTCGTTTCCCGGTCTGCTCGGCAACGTCGTGGCGGGCCGGATCGCGAACCGGTTGAATCTTCGCGGCACAAACTGCGTCGTCGACGCCGCCTGTGCCAGCGCGCTCGGCGCGATCCATCTGGCCGTCCTCGAACTGACCGCCGGGCGTTCCGACATGGTCCTGACCGGCGGCGTGGATACGCTGAACGACATTTTCATGTTCATGTGCTTCAGCAAGACGCCGGCGCTGTCCCCGACCGGTGATGCCCGCCCGTTCTCCAGTGAGGCCGACGGCACCGTCATCGGCGAGGGGCTGGGGATGGTCGTGCTCAAGCGTCTGGCAGACGCCGAGCGTGACGGCGACCGCATCTACGCGGTCATTCGCGGCGTGGGCAGCTCGAGCGACGGCCGCTCGCAGAGCATCTACGCACCGCACTCCGCCGGCCAGGCCCGGTCGCTTCGCAACGCCTATCGACTGGCAGGCATCAACCCGACCACGGTCGAACTGGTCGAGGCGCACGGGACGGGCACCAAGGTGGGAGACGCGGCGGAGTTCGACGCCCTGCGGGCGGTGTTTCGCGAGTCGCGGGCGGAAGGACGGTGGTGCGGCATCGGATCGGTCAAGTCCCAGATCGGCCACACCAAGGCGGCCGCCGGTGCTGCCGGACTGATTAAAGCAGCACTGGCCATTCACAACCGCGTCCTGCCGCCCACGATCAAGGTCCGTCAGCCGAACCCCCGCTTCAATATCGACGACAGTCCGTTTTATCTGAACAGCGAGAGCCGTCCCTGGTTCCCTTCCGGCGACCACCCACGCCGCGCCGGCGTCAGCTCGTTTGGATTCGGCGGCAGCAATTTTCACCTCGTCCTCGAAGAGCATCCGGCGTTCGCGTCGACACGGGAGCCGGCCTGGGACGGATCGGTTCAGATCATTGCGCTCTCGGAGCAGACGACAGACACCTTGCTCGAACGCATCGCAGAATGGCACGCCTTCGTCGACGAGAAGGACTCCGACCCGATGGACCTGGCGCGGCGAGCCGCAGCATCACGCCGGTCTTTTGCTGCTGGAGACACGCATCGGCTCGTGTTCGTCCTCGAACACGGTAACGATCTCGGGCCGATCCTTGCGGAGGCCCGAAGGCGGATCGAGGCTCCAGTCAACGATTCGAGCGGGGGCCGCCGCGCGTGGTCGACCGCGAACACCTTCTATGGTTGCGGAGCGGTCGCGGGTTCCGCAGCCGCGTTGTTCCCCGGCCAAGGCAGTCAGTATGTCAATATGGGCCGGGATCTGGCCTGCGTCTTCCCAGAGGTGTACACGGCGATGGCGGATGCGGCCTCGATCGACGGCGGCGACCGCTCTCTGACACGCGCCGTCTATCCACCGCCTGCGTTCGACGAGCCGACACGCCAAGCCCAGCAGGACGCCCTCACCCAAACGAACGTGGCCCAGCCGGCCCTCGGGGCGCTGAGCGCGGGGCTGTTTCGCGTTCTCGAGCGATTCGGTTTCAGGCCGGCCATGACAGCAGGCCACAGCTTCGGCGAGCTGGTGGCGCTCTGGACGTCCGGACGGTGTGATGCCGCGACGCTGCGCGGGCTGTCCCGTCTGCGCGGCAAACTTATGGCTTCCGGTGACGGCGACCGCGGAACGATGCTCGCGGTCCACGCGCCACTCGATGAAATCGACGCCTTGCTCGCCACGGAGCGGCTCGACGTGGTCCTCGCAAACCGCAACGCCCCAAGACAGGGCATTTTGTCCGGCTCGCGAGATGCGATCGAGCGAGTCGCACAGCTCTGCCGGGACCGGGGCTTTCGCATTCAGGTGGTGCAGGTGGCGGCGGCCTTTCACAGCCCCTTCATGCAGGAGGCGAGCAAGCGATTCAGACGCGCGATGGACGAGGTCGAGTTTCAGCCGGGCGCCATTCCCGTCCTCTCAAATGCCACCGGTCAGCCCTACCCGGCCGAGCCTGCCGCCGTGCGAGACCTGCTGGCCGACCAGTTGGTTCGGCCCGTGCGGTTTGTCGACGAGGTCGAGCACCTCTACGATGCGGGCGTTCGTACATTTGTCGAAATCGGACCGCGCGCGGTGTTGACCGGCCTCGTGAAAGCGATCCTCCGGGGTCGGCCGCATGAGGCGGCCGCGGTGGACGCTTCCGCCGGACGGCGTCCGGGGCTTGGCGATCTTGCCCGTGTGCTCGCCCGGCTGGCCGCAGCCAGTCACGCCATCGATCTCACGCGATGGGAACGCCCCGTCCCGGAGACCCGCAAGCCCAAGATGGTCGTGCCACTGGTCGGAGCCAACTATCGCTCGACCCGCCGCCCCGAAACCGCGACGCCTCCGGAACAACCGGCGGTCTCACGCACGCCGTGCGCCGACGCCGACGCCGGGCAGATGCCAAGGACAGGCTGCGCAGGATCAGATGACGTCTCACCCAAGGGAGGTGACCCCAACGTGACGCAACGGACAAACGGTAGTCAACAGAACCAACCCATCCCCCCCACCGCCACCGAAGGACCGCCGACCGACCATCGCGGCCGGGGCGTGGTCGCCGACGCGATGCGCGTGGTCGAGGAGGGACTTCGCGCCATGCAGTCGCTGCAACAGCAGACCGCCGCCGCACATGAGCGGTTCCTGCAAGGCCAGGAGGAGGCCCAGAAGGCATTCCTGCGCGTCCTCGAGAGCCAGCAGCAACTGCTGGAGCACGGCGGCGGCCCGGTAAGCCGATCAACGCATATTCCCGCGCCAACCGCAGAGCGCGACGACGAGCCGGCGCGGCCGTTGGCTCGCACGCCCGTGGACACGACCCCAGTGGTAGAGCCGGCGGCGACACTCGAGCCGCCCACCGCCGCGCAGCCCGCGCCAACGTCCCAATCCCAACCGAGCAGCGAATCGATCGACTCGCTCGTACTCGAGGTCGTCAGCGAGAAGACCGGCTATCCGGTCGAAATGCTCGACGCGGACATGGATATCGAAGCCGATCTCGGCATCGACTCCATCAAACGCGTCGAAATCGTGGCCGCCATCGAAGAACGCGCTCCGCACCTGACCGCCGTCCGGCCCGAACACATGGGTAGCCTGCGAACGCTTCGAGAGATCATCAGCTTCATGTCATCCGGCGGCGCGAGACCAGGTCACGCCGAGGATACGCAACCGACTTCGCCGACCGATGCGGGCACAGCGCCGCCCCCCCCCCCTGCCGCGCCCGCACCCACCGAGACGATCGGTGCCGGCCCCTCGCCAGCCGACGTGCTGCTGTCGGTCGTGTCAGAGCTGACCGGCTATCCGGCCGAGATGCTCGAGCTCGACATGGACCTCGAGGCCGATCTCGGCATCGATTCCATCAAGCGCGTCGAGATTCTCGCGGCGGTCGAGGCGCGGGTGCCGGAATTCCGGACGGTGAACCCGGAGTATCTTGGCAGCCTGCGGACCCTCCGCCAAATCGTCGAGCATGGATCATCGGGCGGCCATGCCTCGCAAGCCGAGCCGGTGTCCCAAAAGCCCTCGACCGAATGCCGGTCCACTTGTCCGGCCGCGTCCCCGCCGGTCAACCATGTCGATCGCCGCGTACTGACGTGCGTCGATCTTCCGGATGCCCGCGATGGGCCAATCACCCTCGCGTCGGGACGGGAAATCCGCGTGACCGATGACGGCGCGGGCCTGGCCGACGCGATCGTGGAGCGACTGCGGTCGCGCGGTCTTGCGGCTCGATGCGTAGCGCTCAGCCCCGCCGACACAGACAACGCGGCCGCTCCGATCGGTGGACTGATCTGCGTCGCTCCACTGCTTGAGGCCAGCCGGCCCGATGGACATGCGCACGCAGACGCATTTCTGCTCGATGCGTTTCGGCTCGCCCGAGACGCAGCCCATGACCTGACCGCCGCGGCGGCCGAGGGCGGGGCCGTGTTCGCCACGGTCTCCCGAATGGACGGCGGCTTCGGCCTGCTCGGAGGCGCGTTCGACCCCACGACCGGTGGCCTCGCCGGCCTGGCCAAGACCGCGTCGCACGAATGGGCGGGCGTCCGCTGCCGCGCGATGGACGTCTCGGCGACGTGGGATGACATCGAGGCAGCCGCCGAGGCCATCGTTCGCGAGTTGTCCACGGACGGCCCCATCGAGATTGGCCTCGATCGACTGGCGCGCAGAGGACTTACGACGGTGCCCCGGCGCACTACGCCCGGCGCCGTGCCGATCGGAGAAGGCGATGTAGTCGTCATCTCGGGCGGTGCTCGCGGTGTCGCAGCGGAAGCGGCGTATGCCCTTGCACAACGATCCAAGGCAACACTCGTGCTCCTCGGCCGATCACCGGCTCCGGTCGACGAACCGGACTGGCTCGTCGGTCTGAACGATGAAACCCGAATCAAGCGGCGGATTCTGTCGCGGGAATACGGCGGGACGGACCACCCCAGCCCCGCCGAATTGCAGTCCGTCTATCGGCGACACATGGCCAATCGTGAGATACTCGAAACCTTGCGACGTATCGAGTCAGTGGACGCCCGTGTCGTGTATCGATCGGTGGACGTTCGCCAGTCTGCCGCCCTTCGGTCCGTGCTGGGGGATGTCCGCGCAACCGTCGGCCCCATTCACGGATTCATCCACGCCGCCGGCGTAATCGACGACCGGTGGATCGCAGACAAGACACCTGAGCAGTTTCGCACCGTGTACGACACAAAAGTGAGCGGTCTGCGCAACCTGATCGAGGCCACCGAGCGAGATGACCTCAAGATCATCTGCCTGTTCTCATCGGTCGCCGCCCGGTACGGAAACGCCGGACAGGTCGACTATGCCGTTGCGAACGAAGTGATGAACAAACTGGCGCATCAAGTCGCAAAGTCACGCCCGGTGTGCCGTGTCGTGTCCATCAACTGGGGGCCATGGGATGGTGGCATGGTCGGACCAGAGCTTAAACGGCGGTTCGCCCGGCGCGGCGTGGAGTTGATTCCGCTCGATGCGGGCGGACAGGCCATGGTGGACGAACTCGCCTGCACCGATCGCGCGGCTGTCGAAGTCGTCATCGGGGCGGGATTCGGGCCTGTGGCCACGACCGCCAACGTCATTGAAACGACAGCGCTGGCCGGCGATCAGCCACTGACGCTGGCGTTTCAACGTGAGCTTGATCTCGAGCGCCATGCCTTCCTGAAATCGCATATCCTGGACGCTCGACCGGTCCTGCCGGTAGCCATGATCATGGAATGGCTGGGCCACGCGGCCCTTCATGCCAATCCCGGCCTTGTGCTCCACGGCTTCGACGATTTGCGTCTATTCAAAGGCGTCGTCCTCGACGGTCGATCCCGCCTCATTCGATTCTTGACCGGCCGCATTCGCCCGGTGCGATCGACCTCGCCTTCCGGCAAGAGAGACGTAGATGAAGGCTTCGCCGTCGATGTTGAGCTGCGAGACGGCGGCACGGGCAGCATGCACGCGCGGGCGACGGCCATCCTCACGCCATCGCTGCCCGCCGCCGGCAACTTCGCATCGCCGACAGACTGGCGTCTCCGGCCGTATGAGCGCGCGATCGAGACCGCATACTCGGAGGTCCTCTTCCACGGTCCGCACTTCCACGGAATCGAGCGTGTCGAGGGCATATCGAGCCGTGGCATGATTGCCCGGCTTCGCAGTGCGCCCGCGCCCGCCGAATGGATGGACAACGCTCTCCGCAGCGCCTGGCTAGGCGATCCGCTGATCCTCGATGCGGCGTTCCAGATGGCGATTCTGTGGTGCCATGACGAGATGGGAGCCGTGTCACTGCCGAGCTACATCGGCCGGTATCGCCAATACGCCCCGACATTCCCCACCCGCGGTGTGAAGGCGGTGTTGGAGGTTCGGGAGCAGGGCCGGCACCGGATGCGCGGCGGTTTCACGTTCACCGGCAACGACGACGTCGTGGTAGCCCGAATCGAAAACTATGAGTGCACGGTGAACGCATCTCTGCAGGAGGCGTTCGGCGCCGCTCAAGGCCGCGGCGTCCATGCCGCGTCATAGGGGTGGACCGTTGCAACCGTCATCGCCGATCGCGGTCGTGGGTTTGGGGTGCGTCTTTCCCGGCGCGCTGAACGTCCGCGCCTTCTGGCAGAACATCATCTCCCGGACGGACACGACCCGCGAGGTACCACCGGGCCGCTGGGTTTTGGACCCGCGCGAGGCCTATCACCCCACGATCGCTCCGGATCGGGTCTATTCGACGCGCGGCTGTTTCGTGGAAGACTTCCACCTCGACCCGGCCGGCCTCGATATCGCTCCGCAACTGCTGTCGCGCCTCGATCCGCTCTATCACCTCGTCCTGGAAGCCGGCCGCCAGGCGTGGCGGGACGGCGTCGTAGACGGCGTCGACCGCCGCCGCGTGGGCGTCATCCTGGCCGCCATCGCGCTGCCGACCGATGCCTCGTCGGCCATCACCCGCGAAATCCTCGGGCGCGACTTCGAGCGGCGGTTGTTTCAGGCCGCAACACCGCAGCTCACACCCCCGACGTCGAATAAGCCCAACCCGGTCGAGCCGACGCACGCACTGAACAGCCGCGTCGTCGGTCTGCCCGCAAGTCTGTTGGCGAGAGGCCTTGGACTCGGCAGCGGCAGTTACACACTTGACGCCGCCTGCGCCTCTTCGCTGTATGCCCTCAAGCTCGCCTGCGAGGAGCTGCGGGCCGGACGGGCCGACGCCATGCTCGCCGGCGGCGTCTCGCGGCCGGAATGTCTTTATACACAGATGGGGTTCTGCCAGTTGCGCTCGCTCTCGCCGACCGGTCGCTGCGCGCCCTTCGACGTCCGTGCCGACGGCCTGGTGGTCGGCGAAGGGGCGGGCCTGGTGCTGCTCAAGCGACTCGACGACGCCCTGCGCGACGGCGACCGGGTGTACGGTCTTGTCCGGGGAATTGGCCTCTCCAACGATATCGGCGGCAGTCTTCTCGCACCCGATGCCGAGGGACAGCTCCGGTCCATGCGGGCCGCATACGCGGAAGCGGCCTGGTCACCGCACGACGTCGATCTGATCGAATGCCACGGCACCGGCACGCCCCTCGGCGACGCCGTCGAACTTGACGGCCTGCGGACCCTGTGGGGCGACCGCGACTGGCGGTCCGGCCAGTGCGCGATTGGATCGGTCAAGTCGATGATCGGACACCTGCTGACGGCGGCCGCGGCAGCCGGACTGATCAAGACGCTCCTGGCCCTCTCGGAAGAGACGCTGCCGCCGGTCGTCCACTTCGAAGCCCCCGCACCGCACAGCCATCTGAACGACGGCCCCTTTCAGGTGCAGACCGACGCCACACCCTGGCCGCAACGGGACGCCGCCACGCCCCGGCGAGCGGCCGTCAGTGCGTTCGGATTCGGAGGCATCAACGGCCATGTGCTGCTGGAAGAGTGGCGTCCGGCTTTCCGAGCATACTCCTTGCCACCGGCGTGCCCCCGCCGTACGACCGAATCGACACCGATCGCCATCGTTGGCATGGACGCACATTTCGGCGAGGCCGACACGCTGGACGCACTCGAGAGCATGATCCTGAGCGGCGGCCATGCCATACGTTCCAGGCCCGCCGCGCGATGGCGCGGGGCCGAGCCTCCCGATCTGCACGAGTCCGCCGCCCGCGGTACCTACATCGATTCGATCGCGGTATCCATCGGCGCGTTTCGCCTGCCGCCCAACGAAATCGCCGAGGTCCTGCCCCAGCAACTGCTGATGCTCCTGGTCGTCTCGGGGGCGTTGAAGGACGCGGGCATCACTGCACGGGAACGCCGGCCGCGCACGGGCGTCCTCATCGGCCAGTCGCTCGATTGGAACACGACCAATTTCCATCTCCGTTGGTGGCTGGCCAATCGCGTGAAGGCATGGGCCAAAGCCGCCGGCCTGAAGCTAAACGCGGCGGAGCAGGCCCACTGGCTCGACGCGCTCCGCGAGACAATCGGACCGCCCCTCAACGCAACGAGAACGCTGGGGGCCCTCGGCGGCATGATCGCCAGCCGAATCGCCCGCGAGTTCAGCCTTGGCGGACCCAGCTTCACGGTCTCGTGCGACGAGGCCTCGGGGCTTCAGGCTTTGGCAATCGCCGTGGGCGCGCTTCAACGTAACGAGCTGGACTGTGCAATCGTCGGAGCGGTGGACCTGGCAGGTGACATCAGGGCCGTCGCAACGCGCAAACCCGCCGAGAACGGCAACAACGCGCCGGGTGCGGCGGCCGCCGTGGGAGAGGGCGCGGCGGCCGTGGTGCTGAAGCGTCTCGACGAGGCCCGCGCGAACGGCGATCGGATCTACGCAGTCGTGCAAGAGCCGGACGCCACGACCGGCGCCAGCCGTTCGGCGACGTCCAACATCGGCCACGCGGGCGCGGCATCGGGCATGGCGTCGCTCGTAAAGAGCGCTATTTGTCTATTTCATAAGGCGATTCCGCCCGAGTGCGAGGCCGCAACAGAAACGGAGACTCCGCGCCGCGTGCGAGTGAGTGCCGCCACCACCGACGGCGCCTGCCTCGACGTGGTGCTCGAAGCAGCGCCCGAGGCACCCGACCGTTCGGCCCACAGCGCGCCGCGCCGGGCGCCGGACCGCGACCGACGACCCGAGCGAGGCGTCGTGATCGTTGCGACCGGCGGCCCCACCCCGCAGCCGACATGGCCGGCCCCACCGGTTTCTCCGGACGCGCCACACGCGGCGCCCGCTGTACCATCGACCGGTCCGCTGAGCAGGCTCGGCGAGGAGATCGTGGCGGCGGCGGCGGGCACCGCGGAAGCCCACCGGGCGTTTCTGCAATTCTCGGAAACCGCGACTTCGTCGATGGGCCGGACGATTTCGCTGCAATCTCGTCTGATCTCTTCAGCGCTCGCCACGGACGTCTCCCCCAAGGTCGCATTCACGCGGGAACAGTGCATGGAGTTCGCCACCGGCTCGATCGCCCGCGTGCTCGGACCGACCTTCGCACAGGTCGACGGCCACCCGACGCGTGTCCGCCTGCCGGACGAGCCGCTGATGCTGGTCGATCGCATCGTCTCCATCGAGGGCGAGAGGGCCTCGCTCACGAGCGGCTGCATCGTGACCGAACACGATGTCCGGCCGGATGCGTGGTATCTCGACGCGGGTCGCACACCGGTCTGCATCGCCGTGGAGGCCGGTCAGGCCGATCTGTTTCTCTCGGCCTATCTGGGGATCGACCTGGCGACCGGCGGACGGCGGACCTATCGCTTGCTCGACGCCGAGGTCACGTTTCATCGCGGCCTGCCGCGCCCCGGCGAAACGATTCACTACAAGATCACGATCGACCGGTTTGTCCGCCGCGGCGATACCTATCTGTTCTTCTTTCAATTCGACGGCACGATCGGCGGCGAGCCGATGCTGACCATGCGGAACGGCTGCGCCGGTTTCTTTACGCCGGAGGAGGTCGCAGGGGCCGGCGGGGTCGTGCTGAAACCGGAAGACATCGCGCCTCGGCCCGGCAAGCGATGCGACGACTGGCGAGAGCTGGCCCCGATGGCCCGCGAATCCTACGACGACGCGGCCGTCGCCGCCCTTCGCCGCGGCGATCCCGCGGGCTGCTTCGGACCGCCATTCCAAGGATTGGGCCTCAGCCATCCGTTGAGGCTGCCCGCCGGACGCATGAGACTATTTGATCGTGTCCTCGAGCTTGATCCGGAAGGCGGCCGTTTCGGACTGGGCCTCATCCGGACCGAAGCGGACATCCATCCGGACGATTGGTTTCTCACGTGCCACTTCGTCGACGACAAGGTGATGCCGGGCACGCTGATGTTCGAGTGCTGTCTTCATTCGCTGCGGTTCTACCTGCTGCGGATGGGCTGGATCGGCGAGCGGGCAGGCGTCGGCTTCGAGCCGATTCCGGGCGTCGTCGGACGACTCAAGTGTCGAGGGCCGGTCACGCCGGACACCCGCCGAGTCGTCTATCAG
Organism: Phycisphaerae bacterium; assembly: GCA_046754505.1. Lineage (GTDB taxonomy): Bacteria > Planctomycetota > Phycisphaerae > UBA1845 > UTPLA1 > JAPULF01. Next base: position 12,243 of record JBHHVX010000056.1, read on the forward strand.
GTCGAGTTGAAGGAGATCGGCTACCGCCCGGAACCCTACGTCCTCGCCGACGCCCTCATGTTTGCCGACGGCGTCCGCATCGTGCGGATGACCGACCTGTCCCTCCGAATCACCGGCCTGACCCGCGAACGGATCGAGCGCCTCTGGGCGAAGACACGCCCGGACGTCAAAACGTCGAGCCGCACAATCTCCAGCCCCCGATCGCGGAAGACCGCCCTGTTCGACCGCGACCGCATCCTCGCTTTTGCCATCGGGCGGCCTTCCGACGCCTTCGGCGAGCCGTACCGCATCTTCGACGAGACGCGGCGAATCGCCCGGCTGCCCGCCCCGCCCTATCAGTTCCTTGATCGCATCGTCGACATCGAACCGGCGCCGTGGCGTCTGGAGCCGGGTGGATGGATCGAGGCGGAATACGACGTGCCGCCGGACGCTTGGTATTTCCGCGCGAATCGCCAAGCGTCCATGCCGTTCGCCATCGTGCTGGAAGTCGCCCTTCAACCCTGTGGCTGGCTCGCGGCCTATCTCGGCTCCGCCCTTCGCAGCTCGGAGGACCTGCGGTTTCGCAATCTCGGCGGCACGGCGACCCTGCACCGCGAGGTCTTCTCCGACTCCGGCACGCTCTCGACCCGTGTCCGCCTGACCGACGTCTCCGAAGCGGGCGGCATGATCATCGAAAGATTCGACCTAGAGGTTCGCTGCAACGGCGACATCGTCTATGAGGGAGACACCTCTTTCGGATTCTTCTCGGAGGCCGCGCTGGCCCGCCAGGTCGGGATCCGCGACGCCGCCGGACGACTCCACATACCGACCCCGGACGAACTGGACCGCGCCCGTGGGTTTCGACTGGAAGACGTCGCCCCGTTCGCCCCCGATGATCCGACAGCGACCGCCGGCCCTCCGGCCACGCTCCCGGGACGAGCCTTGCGCATGGTGAGCGACATCGAGGTCCTCGTGCCGGACGGCGGACCGACTGGGCTGGGGTTCATTCGCGGCGCGGTCAACGTCGACCCCAAAGCGTGGTTCTTCAAGGCCCACTTCCACCAGGATCCGGTCTGGCCCGGCTCGCTCGGGCTGGAGTCGTTTCTGCAGCTTCTGAAGGTCTTCGCGCTGGACCGCTGGGGCCCGACCCTGGAACGAACGCACCGATTCGAGCCGATCACACTCGGACAGCAACACACCTGGACCTACCGGGGCCAGATCGTGCCGACGAACCGGCGCGTCGAAATCGAGGCGACCGTCACCGGCCTTGCGGACGGCGCGAATCCGAGCCTCCGGGCCGACGGCTTCCTTCGTGTAGACGGCATCAACATCTACGAAATGACCGATTTCGGCCTCCGCATGGTGAAGGACGAACGATGAGCCTCCGCTTCACCAAGATGCACGGCCTCGGCAACGACTACGTCTATATCGATTGCTTCGAACAACGGCTGGACGACGTGGATCGGCCCGCGCTCGCGCGCGCCATGAGCGATCGTCACCGAGGCATCGGCTCCGACGGGCTGATCCTGATCGCGCCGTCCGAAGCCGACGTGTCGGCGGACGTCCGAATGGAGATGTACAACGCCGACGGATCCCGCGGAGAAATGTGCGGCAACGGAATCCGGTGTGTGGCGAAATACGCAATCGAACACGGACGCGTCGCCCGATCATCGGCAACGACCCAAGGCGTACGCGTCCAAACCGACCGCGGCGTGCTGGTGCTCACAACGACGATCCGAGACGGTGTCGTGGGCGACGTGCGCGTCGACATGGGGCCACCCATTCTTTCACCCGACGCAATCCCCGTGGCCCTGCCCGGCGAGCAATGCGTCCGGGCGAGGCTCGACGTCGGCGGTGAGCCTTTGCGTATGACGTGCGTGTCGATGGGCAATCCGCACGCGGTCGTGTTCGTCGATGCGCTTGACGCCGTCGACATGGCCCGGCTCGGCCCCAAGGTCGAACGGCATGCCCTGTTTCCCAATCGAACGAACTTCCACGTGGTCTGCGTCCAACCGCGCAGCGAAGCCGCGATGCGAACCTGGGAACGAGGCAGCGGCCTGACGATGGCATGCGGAACCGGAGCCTGCGCGGTGCTGGTCGCGGGCGTCCTCGAGGACCGGCTCGACCGGACGGCGCTGATCCATCTTCCCGGCGGCGATCTGAGGATAGAATGGCCGCAGGATGGGTCGGTTTTTATGACCGGGCCGGCAACGGAAGTGTTCACCGGCGTCTGGCCGACTTGATTTTCGCCACCGGCGCAGTAGTGTCCATCATGGAACAGCGGGATTCGACGTTGAACGAAACTGGAATCGAGCGCGTCGGCATCGGCACAGACATTCATCGCCTCGTGTCAGGGCGACCCCTCAGGCTGGGGGGCGTCGAGATCGAGTTTGACCGGGGCTTGGCCGGCCACAGTGATGGCGATGTCGTGCTGCATGCCGTGGCGGACGCCCTGCTGGGTGCGGCGGCCCTGCCGGACATCGGGGAACAGTTTCCCGACACGGACCCGCAGTTTCAAGACGCCGACAGCGCGGCGCTGCTCCGTGACGTGCTCCGGCGAGTCGACGCCAGCGGCTATCGGCCGGTCAACCTCGACGTCGTGATCCACGCCGAACGGCCGAAGCTGACGCCGCACAAGAAGGCGATCCGCCGGCGTCTGGCGGAACTGACGGAGCTGCCGCTTGAGGCCGTCAGCGTCAAGGCCAAGACGAACGAGGGACTGGACGCCATCGGCCGCGGCGAGGCGATCGCCTGCACCGCAGTCATCGGGCTGAGGCGCCGGACGATGGACCGCTGACAAAAACGACAACGCCCCGGCGATCACGAATTGCTGCTATGGTGCGAGGTATCCATGACGCTGCGTTTGTACAATACCCTCACGGGTGAAAAGGAACTGTTCGAGCCGGTCCACCCTGGCAAGGTCGGTATCTATCTCTGCGGCCCGACGGTCTACAAGCCGGCGCACATCGGTCACGCGGTGGGTCCGGTCATCTTCGACGTCATCAAACGCTACCTGACCTTTAAGGGCTACGACGTGACGTGGGTGGTCAACGTGACCGACGTGGAAGACAAGCTCATCGCCGAGGCCGATCGACTCGGCCGATCCGTCAAGGACCTTGCCCGGGAGTTGGAGCGAAGTTACCTGGACGCTTTGCGGGCGCTGGGCGTGCAATCGATCGACCACCTGCCGCGGGCCGGCGAGCATATCCGCGACATCATCGCCCACGTCGAAAAACTCGTCGAGCGGGAAATCGCCTACGAATCCAACGGAGACGTCTATTTCGATGTATCGAAGGACGAGGACTATGGCAAGTTGACGAATCGCAGGGCCGACGAACAGTTTGCCGGCACGCGCGACGGACTGGTCAAGGCCGCGAAACGCAACCCCGGCGATTTTGTGTTGTGGAAGGCCGCCAAGGCGGACGAGCCGGACGACGTGAAGTTTGACTCGCCGTGGGGCCAGGGACGTCCGGGGTGGCACATCGAATGTTCGGCCATGGCGATGACCTACCTCGGCGAGACCTTCGACATCCACGGTGGCGGCCAGGACCTCAAGTTTCCGCATCACGAAAATGAAATCGCCCAAGCGGAATCCGCCACGGGCAAGCCCTTCGCGAAATACTGGTTGCACAACGGGCTGACGCGCTTCAACACGAAGAAGATCTCCAAGTCCGACCCCGAGTTCGAAAAAGTCATGCAGTCGCTGCAACTGAGCGAGCTGCTGACGAAACACAACCCCGAACTGTTGCGGTTCCTGATCCTGCAATCGCAGTATCGCTCGCCGATCGATTTTTCGGAGGAGACCCTGCAATCCGCCGACCGCGGGCTGAAGACCTTCTATCGCCTCCTCGAGCGCCTCGAGCGCGTTGCCGGAGCGGATCCCTATGCCGTCGGCGTGCAGATCGAGGCCAAGCGCGGATCGAAGTGCTGCGAGGCCTGCGCCACCCTGATGAACGAAGTCATGGACCAACGTGTCCGCTTCCTTGAGGTAATGGACGACGACTTCAATACGGCCGCTGCCATCGCCGTGCTGTTTGACGTGGCCGGCGCGATCAACCGATTCACCGACGAGACCGGCCTCGATACGGGGGAAAACGAAGATGCCCGGTCGATGGTCGAGGCCGCCGGAGGGACGTTTGTCTTCCTGGCGCGACTGCTTGGCCTGCTGGTCGAACGCCCGGCCACGCCCGCACAGGATGATGGCATGACGCCCGCCCTGCTGGATCTCCTGATCTCCGTCCGAAAGCAGGCCCGCGAACTCAAGCAGTACCAACTGGCCGACCACATCCGCGACCGACTGACGGAACTCGGCGTGGTCCTGGAAGACCGCAAGGATGGCACCGGATGGCGAATCGACTAGCCGGCGCGACCGCGCCATCGGCGGAGTCCGACCCGTTGCTTGCTCCGCGCCGGACCGTTCCCGGGTCGCTGACGATCCTCGGAATCGATCCCGGTCTTGAGCGGTGCGGATACGCCATCGTGGACGTCCGGGCGAACCGCGTGTACGAGGCCGGTGTCGTCCGATCGACGATCGATCGGCCGCTGCCCGAGCGCCTTTACGAGATTGACAGCGGGCTGGACTCGGTACTGGCCGGTCGCCGGATCGATCTGGTCGCCGTGGAGGATCTGTACGCCCACTACAAGCATCCACGCACGGCGATCCTGATGGGCCACGCGAGGGGCGTCATCCTCCTGGCCGCAGCCCGCCGTCATATCGAAGTCCTGAGTCTGCCCGCAACACAGATCAAGAAAGCGATCACCGGCAGCGGGCGGGCCGGCAAGCGACAGATACAGCATGCGGTGATGGCCGCCCTGGGACTGTCGAAGCTGCCCGAGCCTTGCGATGTTGCCGACGCCCTTGCCGCCGCGCTCTGTGCCGGTATGAGCAGGACATCGCGAATAAAGCATGGAGAATAGACTAACGACTATCGTGGTCAAACTGTGGTACAAGGGCCGAGACCGGTCGAGCGTGTCTCGTCGTCCGCCATGCACGATTCAAGGTCCTGATCCATGATCGTCAAGATACACGGACAACTCGGCCGGATCGACGAGCGTGCGGCGGTCGTCGAGCGCAATGGTCTCGCCTATGAAATCCTCATCCCGCGGTTCGCGGTCGCGGAGTTGACGGCCTCCCGCGGCCGGGAGATCACCCTCCACACCCTCGAATACTATGAGGGCAGCGCGAGCGGTGGAAACCTGATCCCGCGGATGATCGGCTTCCTCCATCCCGAAGACCGGGCATTCTTTCAGCGGTTCGTGACCGTCAAGGGCGTCGGCGTCCGGAAGGGCCTGCGGGCGCTGTCGGCCCCGGTGGCGCGAATCGCGACCGACATCGAGGCCGGCGACGCCGTTGCCCTCGCGCGGTTGCCCGGAATCGGCCGGCGAATGGCCGAGCAGATCATCGCCGAGCTTCGCGGAAAGGTGCAGACCCACGCCTACGCGGCCCAGGACATCCCCCAGGCCGCACGGCATGAACTGACCGCCGAACATCGCGACGCGATCGAGATCATCGTGGCCTGGGGAGACACGCGGACCGATGCCGAGCGATGGATCGCCCGGGCCGTCCAGCTACACGCCGACCTGACCTCGGCCGACGACTGGGTCCGCGCGGCCTATCGCATCAAGAGTGGCGCGGAGGCATAATCGCACCATGGCCATTGATCGCGTCATCAGCGGCGAAGCCGGCAACGACCGAGAGGAACAGACCAATTGGGCACTGCGCCCGCGCCGGCTCGGCGACTGCATCGGCCAGCAGCAGGTCATCGAGCAGTTGCGGATCGCCATCGCCGCGGCCAAGCACCGCGGTGAACCGCTCGAGCACATCCTGCTCGACGGGCCGCCCGGACTCGGCAAGACCACGCTCGCCCATGTCATCGCGGAGGAAATGGGCGTCACCGATCGCATCCGCGTGACGAGCGGGCCGGCCATCGTCAAGCAGGGCGAACTGATGAGCACGCTCACCAATCTGACCGTGGGCGATGTCCTGTTTATCGACGAAATCCACCGCCTCAACCGTGTCGTCGAGGAATTCCTCTACCCCGCCATGGAGGACTTTCGCGTCGACTACACCATCGAAAGCGGCATCGGCGGGCGGACCGTCAACTTCCGCCTGGCACGCTTCACCCTGGTCGGCGCCACGACCCGCGCCGGCATGTTGACCGCCGCAATGCGTGAGCGGTTCGGCCTGCGCTACCACCTCGATTTCTACAAAGCCGATGATTTGACCGAGATCATCCGCCGCTCCGCCGGCATGCTCGAAATCGGCGCCGAGCCGGAGGCCCTGCGGATGATCGCCCGGCGCGCACGCGGAACGCCCCGCGTGGCCAACCGGCTTCTCCGGCGCGTCCGCGACTACGCCCAGGTTCGCGGCGACGGACGCCTGACGACCGCCATCGTCGACAAGGCCCTCGCCATCGAGGAGATCGACGCACTCGGGTTGGACAAGCTGGACCGCGCGTTTCTGCGCATCCTGATCGAGACCTACAAGGGGGGACCCGCGGGCATCGAAGCTATCGCCGCCACCATGGGACAGGAGCGCGATACCCTAGAGGACGTTGTCGAGCCGTTCCTGTTACAGATCGGCTTTGTAACGCGGACGCGGCAGGGTCGCTGCGCCACACCCCGGGCCTATGAACACCTGGGTCTGGTTCCCCCCCCCGCCGAGCCTTCCCTGGAGCAGCCCGGTTTGTTCCACGACCCACCGGAGGGTCCGGAGTAGGCGTGCGTGTCGCTGCGTAACGGAAGAAGATGGCTGACCGCTCGCGCGACGTCGGCAGGCTTGTCGCTGGCGCCCCGGTTGGCGCCCCGCGCGATCGATGGCATCGAGCGATGGCTCGCCCGCGCCGGCCCGCGGTTGCCCATCCTGGCACAACAGGTCGCCGCGAACATGCGCGCCGCCGGCGTATACTCCGAGTCAGGCTTCCGCGCCTACTTTCAACAGACCGCCCAGCACCTCAGCAACGGCCTGCGAGTCTTTCGGGCACACTCGGCGGGCGAGGCGATCACGAAACTGGTAGATGCCGAGATTCGACTAGACGGCTCTATCTCACACCTGCGTCACGCGCTAGCGGCGGGTCGGGGTGCGGTGGTCGCGGCGCCGCACGTTTGCAACTATCTCCTGACGCTCGAGCGGTTGAGCCGCGAAGTGCCGCTGCGTATCTATCTCCGATGGTCCGCCGACGCGCGCAAACGTGAACTCAAGCAGGCGTGGTGCCGGGCGGCCGGCCTGAGCGTCCTCCTCGAACCGGCCTCCGCGTCGGATCCGTCGAGCCGGGCCGCTGCAATCGTCGATATCCTCCGCGAAGGTCTCGCCGTAGTCATCACACCGGACATCGCCCAGGCGTCCGACAAGGGCGTGCCGGTCCGCCTCTTCAATCGTCAGGTCTTCCTGCCAACGGGACCTGCGTCAATTGCGGGCCTCGCCGGCGCACCGCTGGTTCCCGTGTTCGGTCGGGTCGAGGGTCGGGTCCACACGATTATGTGCGACGAGCCGATCGAGATAGAGTCTCTCCGGCGTGCCGACGGCGGCCGTCCCGCCGCGCTCCGCCGAACCATGCAGCGATGGGCCGATCCGTTTCAGCGGTTCCTGAATGACACGCCCGAGGCATGGTTTCTCTGGGGCGACAGCCGCTGGACCCGCGTCTTTCACGGCGACCCGCGATACGCGGCACCCATCGAACCGACCTCGCCGAACGACGCGACCGCCCGCCTGCCACGCATCAAAGGAACGACATGACCGCCCTCGGCCTCATCCTGCTGGTTCCCGTCGCCATGTGGCTCGGGCAGACCCTCCTCCTCAAACATTGCGGCCTGCCGATCCGCTGGCGGCTCGATGCCTCGGAAGCCCCCCGCATCGTGCGAACCGGCGGACGCGTGGTAACTCAGGTCTCGCTCGTGGCGCTGCTGGCGGCCTACCCGGTCGTCAAAGGACAAACACCCTGGCAGTATTACTCGACGCTGCTTCCACTCGACGAGTCGATCCGAGAGTTCGCTCACGGAGCGGCGGCGTCCGTCCTGTTCCTCTGCGGCCTGTTCGCCGTCTGGATCGCGACCGACCGCGTGCAGATCGACGTACACCAGCACCGCCGCCGGTGGATGCGGCGGCTCGTGCTCCTGCCGGGTTCCGCCGTATTCGGTGCCCTGGTCGAGGAGTTGCTGTTCCGGGGCGTCGTCCTCGCCAGCCTGCTCGAATCATTCCCCACGATGACGGCCATCGTCCTCGGCGCGGCCATCTTCGCGGCCGCCCACTACGTCCGCAGTGTCAAGCGCTATTGGACCATCGGCGGACACCTGATGCTTGGCGTGCTGCTCTGCACGGCCTTCGGGCGAACCGGCACGCTCTGGCTGCCCGCGGGTCTGCACGCCGGCGGAATCATGATGATCATGGGCGCCCGGCCGTTCATCCGCTATCGGGGGCCGGCGTGGCTGACGGGCGCCAGCATCTTTCCCTTCGCCGGCGTGGTGGGTATCGTGGGGCTGAGTGTCTTGACGACCTTCGTAGCGACCTACTATGGAGCGCCGTGGCCGTGATTGTGAGCATGGAGGCCGTGACCACAGAAGTCGTGCCAAGTCGAACGGCCGTTCGAGACGGCGCCAACGCCGGCGATGAGGCGGCCCTGGCGTCGTTTCTCACGGCAACGGACACACGCGACCTCGTCCGGTTCGCTCACAAGGACAACGCCGACCTCAACGATGCCCTGTGCGCCGGCCGGTTTGACCGCGTCGTCTTCGCCCGGCTCGACGACCTGCTCACCGCCCTCTGGAACGGCGACGCCGACCTTCACCGCTGGAAATCGACGGGCGTACGAATCGAGGTCGCGGCGCCGCCGGCCGGCGACCCCGATGGATGGAGAGCCGTCCTCGACGAGACCTACGACAGCTACACCCGCTGGCGGCGGAACCACCGGCGGAATCAAATCCGCGCCGCGTGCATCCTCAGCCTGCTCGCCCTCGCCGCCCTCGCCGTTCTGTTCCTGTTGATCCCGAAACCGTAGGGCGGGCATTGTCGACGTATGTGTTTAGCGTGTCCGGCGCGTTCTATCAGAGCCGGGAGCGCAAGCGATGGGTGGCACGCCGACCCACTCGCTTGCGCTCGGGGCTCGGATCAGGTCCATCGGCGACGGTGTTGAGCCTCAACACACTGAACAAGTAGTTGTCTGCCCCGCGTGCTGCCCACAGCCGGCAAAAGCAGGCTCGATGTCCGGATCGGTGCGCGATCGGGTGCGCTGCACGATGCGCCGACAGGGGCGGTTCTCACACACGCTCGCGGCCGCCGACAATAGTGGACGTGGCGGCGGATTGCGACGATCATGGAAAAACGTTCTTGACTTGACGGGGGGGGGTATAGCCATGTGCTGCGAATCCGATGCATGGTGTATGGGACGCAGCGAAGGGATTTCAAGTTGAGGGAGTGTTCAAGATGAGGACGAAAGCAGTAATTGCTCTGTTGGCCATCATCTCCATGACGGCCTGTATCACGCGCGAGCCGGTGCGGGCGCAGGCCGAAGGACAAAGCTCCGGTCAATCCGCGGTGTCCGGCATGTTGATCTACTCGGACCAATCGCCGGGCGCGCTGCCGCACGCCGAAGTGTGGAGACTCGTCGCTGAATCGAACGGTGAGGCGGTCACCCCTGTGAACGACGCAGCCGAATTTGCCACGAAGCTCGCCGCCGGCGACTGGTCCGAGGTGCATGTCGTGGCCCGCTACGCCCCGGGCGAGCCGGCCTATGCCGCGGCGCTCCGCGAGTTTGCCGCCGCGCACCCGGACACGATGGTCCAGATGTTCCTGTGGCACGACAACGGGACGTCGCCGACGCCGGACACCGCCGTCGCCGCCAGCATGGCGAACTTCCTGTGGAACCG
>JBHHVX010000057.1:0-22072 GCA_046754505.1 Phycisphaerae bacterium
CGCCGAACGACGGGTCCTCGCGGAGGCGTTGTAGAAACGCCGCTGTGCGGCTCCTGCCCTCGGGCGTCATGGCGACGCGTCCGTACTGAGCGGCGTAGAACCACTCGGTGAGGTCCCGGACTTCCGACAGGTCGACGTGGGTTCTGGCCAGTCGCTCGGCGAATTCGCGGGGCGTCATGCCGGGCGGCTTGTGGTGTCCCTTGCTGGCGAGGAGCAGAAGCAGACGGTCGTAGAATCTGGACTCGGGGCGACGGACGACCGCCGTGCCGGTCTGGCGCCGGGCAGGCAGGTATTCACGGACCATCAATGACACGATCCACAGGATGCGCGTCAGCAGGACGGCAAACACCACGCAGAGCGCGAGGAGCAGCCAGAAGAACAGGCGCTGGCTGGTCGTCAGAAACTCCGGCCCCCAGAGAAAACTGCGAATCGTCCGTCGGTAGAAACTCGCGCCCCGTTCGCCCTGACTGAGCTTGAGGAACCACTCGCCGAATCGGCCGACCAGATCGCGTCGCACCTCGGCGTCAAACGCCACGACGAAGACCGTCCATTTGAACTGCAGGTAGTCCCCGATCCGTTGGAGTCTGGCCAGCAACGCCGTTCCAACGTCATCGCCGTCTCGGGCTCGGGCCGGACTTGGATCGAACGTGCTCCAACCTCGGTCGGGCAAGTCAACCTCAACCCAGGCGTGGGCGTCCCTCTTGCGGAACTGGTAGAAGCCGCCGACGCCGTTGAATGTCCCTCCGTAGAATCCGGCGACGAGGCGAGCCTTGATGCCGAGGGACTGACACATCAGCGCCATGGCCGAGGCAAAATACTCGCAATGACCACGGTGAGAGTCGAAGAGGAACTCCTCGACCGGATCAATTCCTACGGGCGTGGAAACTTGTCGATCCAACGTGTATTCGAAATCGGATCCACTGAGATAGGCTCGAATCGCCTCCGCGACCGCGGCGGCATCGGCCGGGCGACCCGGGGCGCCGGCTCTTGATTTCAGTTGCCGGGCCAGATCTCGTACGCGCTGCGGGATTCGGGACGGCGAGGGCCGATCCCTCCGTGCCCGGTTGGCCTCGCGCCGCATGATCCGCGCAAGTTGGGCGGGAACCGACGCGAGGGTCCAGACGGTGTATTGCGCGGGGCGTCCGAGGTGATCCTCGGTCTTCAGAACGCGATCGCGCTGTTGCAGTTGAACAAGCTGTATATCGGGTGAACTGACGGTCACGGGGGGGTACATCGTAAAGAGATAGGGCTCGACGTGCTCGAGCCAGATTTCCTGTTTGACGATCTGATCGGCCGGCAACAGTTGCGGGGTGGCGAGGAGTCGCACAGCGTTACCGCTTTCGAGTTGGTGAACGTCGGATTTTTGTGACGGGGTCCGCGCCCACCGGCCCGAGACGTACCGATCCATGGTGGTTCCGCGGAGATAGGGATGGAAGTTGTCGCTGCCGATCACATGACCGTTGCGGGTCAGGCGGATGCGCATCACGGGTGCGTCGCTCTTGCTGGTGCGGATGTCGCGGAGCTGAACCTCGTCGGTGAAGCCCGTGACGGCGGCGGGCACGACGGCCCGAATGCCGCCAAGAAAGGACCGGCCCCACCCCCGAGGCACCGCTACAAACAACGCCGAGGCGACGGCGACCATGCCGGCGGCGCCGGCGATGACCGCTCGGGTCAGCTTGAGAGCTCGGCGGGCGGACGGATCGTCGCGTGGCGGACCACAGCCGGCGCGGGCAAAGGCTGCGCGGCGTCTAGCGGAGAGATCGTCCGCGTCGCGCTTCAGTTGGAAGGCGATCAGCCAGGCGGCTCCGACTGTCAGATCGAACGACAGAACGATGCCAAACAACAGGCTGCCGCTGACCAAGGCACCGATCACCAGCACGAGAAACGCGATGACCGCGACCAGACCGATGTCTCGGTTGGTGCGAAGTTCAAGGAACTTGCAACTGCACAGCAGGATCATGAAATGTGCGAGGGCCAAGACAGGCACTGATTTGCCGGCAAAGAACATCTCGTAGAGCAGAACGCCGACCGCTGCGAATACGGCCAGGAAGAACAACGGCCGGGGGATGGGCGTGCGGCTACCTCTTCGAGCCAGCCAAGAGCCGACCAGCGCCGCACCGCCGGCGATGGCCAGGATGCCCCAGGATCGATCCGCCTCGACGACCGGCAGCATGTTGACCAACGCCAGTATCATGGCGCCGATTCGAAGGCGTCGCTCTTTGCCCATCACGCTCTCTCCGTGAGTGCCGGGCGGTTGCGGTGGAAGGCCGACTGTTCGTCGCCGATCATCCGGCTCCGTTGGGGCGGCGTCACGGAACTAAACAGGCTGTCGAACTGCGGTGTGTCCGCCACATGGATCGACGGCGGCCCCACGGCGCGCGCCAAGATGCGGGCGGCTTGGTGCAGGTCCTCGCTGTCGTCGGCCCCGAAGAGGAGGCACGTGCCGCGCCATTTGGCAGGCCATGCGAGACGTTCCAGATGCGGCGTCAGGCGGTCGGTGTGATTCTCGGTGCGAAGCGCCAGCTCGCGAAGGAGCCGGGGACGATGGGCGCGCCCGCCGCCGGGCGGCAGCACCAGCAGCGGTTCGCCGTTGCAGAGGAGGCCCACTCGCGCGCCGCGCTCGAGGGCGTCGCACACGACCGTGGCGGCGCAACTGATGGTGCGTTCGAGTCGTTCACTTGCGGCCGGGTCCTCCGGCACGATGCGCGTGTCGACGATGCACCATATCTGCGCCGCTCGCGTCCGCGACATCTCGCGGACCATCAACTGCCCGGTCCGCGCGCTGCGACGCCAGTGGATTCTGTGAGGATTGTCGCCGGCGCGGTATTCCCGAACGCCGTAGAACTCCTCGTCGCCGGACAGGTTAGACGGTCCGCCACCGTCGGTGATGTCAGAGGTCCGTGACGGCAGGCCCATGTCTGTCAGGAGGCGGCCCAATTGCGGGAAGACGACGATCTCAAGGGGGGCGTCAAATGTGGCATATTTCGTGAATAGACCAAAGGGGAAGCGTGTGGCCACGACGATGCGCTCGAAGGTGATGCGTCCTCGGTTCGGACAGACGGCGGGAACATCCACGACATGGGTCTCAGCGGGACGGAGGCACGGGATGAGGGCTTCGGGCGGAGCCATGCGTGCGTTCGCCGGGAAGGCGTCCACGACGTGCAGGCCGTGGGATTTGCCCCACCGCCGTCGATTGCTGACGGTGTAGCGGATGACGAACGGCCGGCCGGCGAGCACGACGTCGGGGACGATCCGCGACACACTGATGCGGCGCAGGGCGAGCCAGTTGAAGAACGCGCTGACGACCATCGCGCCGGCTCCCAGGCCGAACAACACCATCAGAAGGTTGATGTCCGCATTGACGGCGACCAGACCGATGAGGAGCAATCCGACCAGGTAGACCGCGGCGCCCTTCGAGACGTGGAACCCGTAGGGAGCCATGCGTCGGCGTCGGGGCATCCATTTGATTGTGGCGTTCATCTCGTGTTGAAGTCTGTGTCGCGTCAGGAGGACCGAGGCTCGCGGCTCAGAGTATGAAAGTTCGTGCGGTTGAAGCATTGCTATGTCGGTGTGGCAATGCGTTCCAGGATGGTCCGCAGGATCTGGTCGTTGGAGGCGGCCTGGCCATCGCGCAGATACGACTTGTTGACCAGCCGATGGGCGAAGACGGAGCAGACGAGAGCCTTAATGTCGTCGGGAACGGCGTAGTTCCGGCCCGCGAGCAAGGCCGAGGCCCGTGCCGCCCGCATCAGGGCCAGCGCCCCACGTGGCGACACGCCGACATCCAGCGAATCGTGCCGTCGTGTGGCCTCGACAATGTTCTGGAGGTAATCGAGGAGGACGTCGTCCAACCGAACCTGCTCGGCCAGTGACTGCAATTGCAGGACGTCGGTTGCTTTCATGACCGGCCGCAGGGCTTCCAACGGCTCGCGGTCGGGTTGGTCGAGCAAGATACGCCGCTCATCCTCGCGCGAGGGATAGCCGATTCGCAGGCGCAGGACAAACCGGTCCAATTGGTTTTCCGGAAGCAGATAGGTGCCCTCGAAGTCGAACGGGTTCTGCGTGGCGATGACCATCAACGGCTGCTCGACGGGGATGGGCTTACCGTCGACGCTGACTTGACTCTCGTTCATGACCTCGAGCAGGGCCGACTGGGTGCGGGGCGTGGTGCGGTTGATTTCATCGGCCAGAACGATGTTGGCGAACACCGGCCCTCGCTTGAAATCAAACAGGCCCGTTTTGTCGTTATAAACACTGATGCCCAGGATGTCCGACGGCAACAGGTCCGGCGTCAACTGAATCCGCGAGAAGCGGCAGTCGATGCTTCGAGCGAGGGCGCGGGCGAGGACGGTCTTGCCGACGCCGGGCACGTCCTCGATCAGGACGTGGCCGCGTGCGAGCAGGCCGATCAGCAATTGTGTGACGGTGTCCGGCTTTCCGATGAAGACGGACTCGACATTCTCGCGGAGCCGTTGCAGTTTTTCGAGGATTGTCGCGTTTGCGTCGGTCGCCAGCATGTTCATCCGGAAATACCCGTTCTGTTCGTTCCCCGCGGTTCCGCTCCAACGGTCGCGAGGTATTATACGTCGTAGACGATGTCCTGACACATCCGCTCGGCGGGATTCTCGCTCGGTTTGCACTGAGGCGACTGCCGGCGAGGACAGTGGCGGCGGTCAGTCGGTATCGCTCGATCGTGCTGCGGGTCGCCATAGATCCACGAGGACGACGCACAGTTGTAGCCCGAATACAAGGCCGAACACCGCCCCCGCAGCGGCGATAGCATAGACGAAGCCCTCGGCCAACCTCGCCAGCCACCAGCCACCGAAATCAAACAGCAGTGCGATCATCGGGAGGGGTGTCAGAACGCCGCGCAGCGCGGGAGGAAAGCGTGCGGTCATGAAGAGCAGCCCGACGATCAACGTAAATACCGGAATGGACAACAGGTGCATGTGGCTGACCAGTACGAGCCGGGGGAGGTCGTATTGCGGCGGCGCCCTCAGGGTTTCACCCGGCGCTGTTGTCGGCGGGCTGACAAACTTCGAGAGGGCCGCATAGTCGACGTCCCATTCATCCGGACCGAACGGGGATTGCTGGGAGATTTCGGTCTCCGCGGTCTGGGCATGACAACGCAGGCAGCTTCGAATCATCACGCGCCGCGGGGTGTGCTTTCGCTCGCCGTCGTCCAGCTCAGCCTCGCGACCTCCTTTTTTCAGCCAACCGGCGAGGACGTCAAAGTCGGCGTCGGAACGAAAGTATTGCCGCATCTCGGTATCGATCATCGTCAACATGCGGGAGGGGATCGGCTTCCCTTCGCGGATCTCGAGACCGCTGTACACCGCGCGGATGTCGTCGATGGACATACCCTCGACGCCGTCGGCGAGCTGGTGGCGGTGGTAGATGTTCAGGACGGCCGTAAGGTAGCCGGTGCCGAGGAGGAACAGGAACCCGGTCAACATCACGCGGCCACCCACCGGCATCGAGCTCAATCGTCCGGTCCAGCGGGCGTCGGTGTCAGCAGGCTGCGTCATCGCTCCTCCCTGTCCAGCGTCGCGATCGCCTCGGTCATCTTCGCAATGACCCGTTCGGCGACCGCATCGAGTCTCCCCGCGATTCTGGCACCGGCGGCCCGGGTGTGTCCGCCTCCGCCGAAGTGTGCCGCGATGGCCGCGACGTCGATGGCCCGCTTGCTGCGGAAACTGACGCGCACGGGTCCGTCGTCGTCCGGTTCGACCAGCAGCACGGCCGCCAGAACCGATCCGATGCATTGCGGTTCATTCACCAGGTTTTCCGTCATTGCGCGGGTCGCGCCGCAGGACGCCAGCATCGAACGGGTGATCCGGACGACTGCAAGGCGACCGTCGGCGTGGAGTTCGAACGACGAGAGAACGGCCCCTCTCAATCTCGCGCGGGACGCGGACTCGTTGAGATACAGCCGCTCATACAGCTCGTTCGGCCGCGCGCCCGCCGCGATTAGACGGCTTGCGGTAGCGTAGGCGATGAGGTCCGCGTTCGAAAAGCGAAACCAGCCGGTATCCGTCGCCAGCCCGACGTAGAGCATCTCCGCTGCACTCGGGTCGACGGACCATTTGGACCGCTCGCAGAGGGCGGAGATCATCCCGGCGCAGGCTGCAGCACGCTCATCAACGAACACCTCATCCACAATCGCGTCGCGCGTACGATGGTGATCGATCGCGAGTTTCGGGACAGTCGCGGCCTCAATCACTTCGGCGATGTCCCCCAACTGCGACTTCGCACAGGTGTCGAGTATGACCAAGAGGTCGGACCCCTCCAAGACGTCCGCGGCAGACGCCGTGCTCCAGATTTCGCACGACTCGTTTGCCGTTAGAAAGGCGTATGGCTCACCGGTCGGCTCATGCAGGAAGGCACGAACGGTCTTGCCCCGGTGTTGGAGGATGCGTCTCAGGGCGACCGTGCTGCCGATGGCGTCGCCGTCCGCCCGGGCATGTGTCGTCAGGACGATCCGCGCGGCGCGATCGAGTCGGGCAATCACGCCGGCTGCGTTCAACTTGACGGGATTCGGCATGGCCTACAGCTCCCGGATTCCGGCGCGGACCGCCTCGACGTCTCGAGCGATTTGTCGGGTCAGGGCCTCTCGTGTGTCGAATCTCACTTGATCACGGATCCGGCGGACGAACTCCAGCCGAGCCGTTCGGCCGTACCAATCCCCGGTCTGATCGAGCACGTAGGCCTCGACGACCAACTCGTGGCCCGACAGCGTCGGACGGCGACCGACGCTGATGGCGGCCGCCGCGCGCACATTCGCGACCTCCGCCCGACCGGCATAGACGCCTTCGGCGGGTACCAACTGGCCGGGCACTGCCAGATTCATCGTCGGAAATCCGAGATGGCGGCCCGCTCCGTCGCCGCGAGCGACCGCTCCGACCAGACAGTAGGGGCGTCCCAGACACGCGGCCGCATCTTCGACGGCGCCATTGGCCAGGAACCGTCGGATCAGGGTCGAGGAGACGGTGCACGCGGTCTGTGAAGCCAGTGCCAGTCGATAGTGCTCCACGATGTGTAGCTGAAAGTCGGCCTCGCGAGCCATCGCGCGCAGGAGGTCGACATCACCCTTGCGGCCCTGGCCGAATCGAAAGCCCGGGCCTTCGACGATGTGGGAGGGTCGGATGTGTGCGACGAGGATCTCCTGAACAAAAGTCTCGGCCGGAAGCGCCAGGAGTCGTTGGTCCGCTACGAGCCGTATGACCGAGTGGACACCGGCTCGGGCGAACAGTCGGACCTTCTCGTCGAAGCTCGTCAGTCGCGCCGGGGCGTGGTCGGGTGTCAGAACGGCCAGTGGATGGGGCTCGAATGTCATCACCACCATCTCGGTGCCCAAGGATGCGGCCTGGGTCGTGCCGGCCTCCAGAATCCTCTGATGCCCGAGATGCACGCCGTCGAAGTTCCCAACCGCCAAAACGGCCCCTCGGAGCGATGCGCCGATGGCCGAGACGTCCGAATAAATGTTCATTGCCGTGGCCGTCATGGCGTGTTCCGGTCTGTTGCCCCGTCACGCCTGGATGAGCGGAAGGTGGGGGTGTTCCGCCCGCGCGTTTTGAGAGGAAATACAGCGGCGGGACGCCGATGCTCCCCACCCAATGAGGCGTGACAGGGTACTGGCCGGGTTTCGCTCACTCGTCGCTCCTCTTTTATCACGCGTCCGTGTCAAGCCGCGTTCAGCAATCGCTTCGCCAACCCAGAACGCGAGGCAGTCGCAAGGCGTTCAGGACCACCGTCAGCGAACTGACCATCATCGCTCCAGCCGCAAGTCCCGGTGGCAGCTTGGCCGTCGCCGCAAGCGGGATCATCGCGACGTTGTAAACGAAGGCCCAGATGAGATTCTGCCGGATGACTCGAACGCTCGCCCGCGCCAGTTCCATCGCGTCGGCGACCAGGTGCGGTGTCGAGCCGACAAGATGGATGCCCGCCGCCTCGCCCGCGACGTCAGCGCCCGTGGCGAACGCGATTCCGACGTCGGCCGCCGCCAGGGCCGCGGCGTCATTGACTCCGTCCCCGACCATCGCCACGCACCGTCCGTTCCCCTGCAGTTCCTTCACCAGCGCAACCTTGTCTTCCGGGGTGAGGCCCGCGTGGTGACGATCGATTCCCGCGACGGCGGCGACCGCGCGGGCCGTCTCCTCCGCGTCACCGGTGGCCATCTCGTTGCGGGCGCCGAGGCGACCGATCCGCCCCACGGCGTCAGCCGACGACGGCCGAATGGTGTCTGTCAGAAAAATGACACCGGCCAGCCGACCACCGATCGCAACCGCCACCGTGGTATCATCGTCGTGACGGGCCGGATCGATCAAGTCCGCAAGATCGGCGCTGCCGGCGCCCCGCGATGCGAGGAATCGGCGGCTCCCGACGAGAACGGATCGGCCGTCGACGGTGGCCGACACGCCGTCACCGGGCACGGATTCGAACGCGGTCGGCTCCGACAGAGGGATATCGTCGCGTTTTGCCCGGGCCACGATGGCCCTTGCCAAGGGGTGGACCGAGAACTGCTCCGCCGATGCGGCGACTTCCAAGAAGGCTCGGTCGTCCCAGTCCTGGGTCGTCGTGACGGTGCGAACCTGCGGTCGTCCGGCAGTCAGCGTGCCGGTCTTGTCCCAGACGACGACATCGATTCGACCCATCGCTTCGAGCATGGCGGCGTCACGAACGAGGATGCCTCGAAGCGCCGCCAGCCCCGAGGCGACCAGCACGACGGTCGGTGTCGCAAGCCCAAGGGCGCACGGACACGCCACGACGAGGACCGCGACGGCCGCCCGGGTGGCGTCGGCCGCGCGCCCTCCCGCCACGAGCCAGCCCGCAAAGACGAGCGCGGCCGCGGCGATGACCGCCGGCGCGAAGACGCCCGCGATTCGATCGGCGAGTCGTTGCATGGGGGTGTGACCTGCCTGGGCATCGCTGACCAAGCGAAGAATCCGCCCCAGCGCGGAGGCCCGGCCGACGGCCGTGGCACGGATCAGCAGCACGCCTTCCTCGACGATCGTTCCGCTGCGGACCGGGTCTCCCACCGAGCGACGGACGGGCAGCGGTTCGCCGGTCATCAGGCTCTCGTCCACCGCGGCGACGCCCTCGACGACCTCACCATCCACGGGAATCGCCGTGTGGACCGGGGTACTGATCAGGTCGCCGACCACGATGTCATCGACGGGCACCGACACGAGGCGATCGCCACGACGGACCAGCGCGGATTTCGGCGCCCGGCGCGCAAGCGCCGTCATCGCCGCCGAGGCCCGGTGTTTCGCCCGTGCCTCCAGGTAGCGCCCGACACAAACCAGGGCGAGGATCATGGCGGCGGCGTGCAGCTGGATGAACTCGGGCTGCGCAGTGAATGTGCCGTAGAGACTGCTGACAAACGCCACGACGGCGCCCATCGTGATCAGCAGGTCCATGTTCGGCGAGCGATACCAGGCGGCACGCAGCCCGCCGGCGAGAATCGGCCCGCCGCCGGGGCTGATGGCCAGCATGACGAGCAGGGCGATCTGCATCAATCGACAGGGAATCTGGTCGACCGGGTCGGGCGTCCAAAGGAGATTGCGGGCGTATTCCAACGCGATGATCGGCAGCCCCAGGCCGACGGCCTGAATCATCGCCTGCCGGTGGCGCCGGGACTGTTCCTGGTGTTGCGGATTGTCGGCGGCATTGGCGATCTGATCGGCGCCGGCGACGATGGTTTCTGCGTCGTAACCGGCGGCGCGGACCGCTTCGAGCAGCTTGGTCGGTGAGGCGTCCTCTCGATCGAGGCAGACGTGCGCCGATTCGGTCATCAGGTTGACGGAAACGTCGCTGACGCCGCGCACGCCGTGGAGTGCCTTGGCCACGCGTGCGGAACACGCACCACAGGTCATGCCCGTGATTCGCAGCCGGACCTCGCGATGGCCGGCCTGTTCGCTCATGCATCGGCCGCCGGATCCGACGTTTCGCGAAATCGGCGGACGGCGAAACCGGCCGTTCGCACGGCGTTGAGCAGTGGCGCGATTCCCGCGCGGTCCCCGTCCACGTCGACCCGGGCACAGCCCGGTGCCATATCCACGCGGACCGTTCGGACGCCGCCGACGGCCCGCAGGGCCGCCGAGACCGTGTTGGTGCAGTGTTCACACGTCATACCGTCTATGTCAATAGTGTAGCTCTTCAATGAATTTGTTTTCCCCATCGTTGGCAGGCGACTGCCACCTTACACGACAAACTGCTCATGGCACAGGGCTTCCAGCATGTTTTCCAGGAGGTCGACGGCGTTCACCGCCGTCAGAATGTCTACATGGGTGGCGGCGTCACCGCCGATCGCCGGTTTCGATCGGCCGGCCTGATCGCCCTCGGTGACGATCTCCAGTCGCATCCGCGTCCGCATGAACATCGCAGGCCAGAGCATGCTCGCCGCCGCCACGGCATCGTGAATCTGGAACCGGCCGTGCTGCGAGCCTGCGTCGTGCTCGACGGGATAGGCCAACAGCTTTCCGAGGACCTCGCCCGTTCGATAGCCGCTGGCGGACAGCCGCGCGACGTGGGACGCGTCGACCGATACATGCGCGGTCACGTCGAGCGGTGCGACCGTGATGCGAAGCCCGGATGTCATGACCGCGGCCGCCGCGTCCGGGTCGCGATGGAAGTTGAATTCGGCCACGCCGCCGACGTTGCCGGTCGCCCAGACCGCGCCGCCCATCACGTGGACCCGTTCGATTGACTTCGCGCATTGTGGTGTTTCACGGAGGATCGCCGCGAGATTCGTCAGGGGGCCGATGGCCAGCACGGTCAACGCGCCGGAAGCGTCGTCGATCGCGCGGGCATAGGCCTCACGGAAGCCCACGGTGACCGGCGATTCGTGCGGTGCCAACTCGCACTCGCCGAACCCGTCTGCGCCGAGGATCGAGCGTCGATCGACCCGGTCTTCCGCCGGTTGGTCCAGACCGCAGCCGACGACGGGTGTCGATGCGGGGCGGAGTGCGCCCAGCAGGCAGTCGATGTTCATCATGACCTGATCGAGGTCCACGCTGCCGCCGACACCGACGAGGGCTCGAACATCGAGCGCGTCCGAGGCCAGCGCCAGGCACACCGCGACGGCGTCGTCGATCCCCATATCGGTGTCGATCAGGAGCGGTGTCGCCACGGGCCGCCTCGCTTTCTTGACAGGCCGAACCAACGCTTCTATAGGACGGCGGGCACCGGGGGTGCGCCGCGATGGGTGAGTGTTCGACGTTTGGCGGATCCATTGAGCATTATCGAATCGCCCGGCAGGGGCGTCAACATTGCGACATTGCCGGACGCGTATCGGAAACGGTTTCCGGGAAGTGAACCCGTGGCCTTGGTTCGCGCTCCGGGGCGGGTCAATCTGATCGGCGAGCATGTGGACTACAACGACGGCCTCGTGCTTCCGATCGCCATCGAGCGCGCCACTTATGCCGTGGCGGGACCGGCCTCGGACGGTCGAATCCACATTTCCACTGCTACGCTGGGGCGTTCTGTTGAGTTCAGCGCTGCCAACGTCGTGCCACCCAACCCACCGACGTGGGACGGCTATGCAAAAGGGGTTGTCGCGGGTCTGGTCCGTGCGGGCGTCGCGCTGCGAGGAACCTGCATCCATCTCGACAGCGATCTGCCGCTCGGCGGAGGGTTGGCCAGCAGCGCGGCCTTCGAAGTCGCCGTCGCGCTGAGCGTGCTGACCGTCGCGGATGCGTCCATGGGGGCGTCGGACCTGTCGCGGATATGCCAGCGGGCGGAACTCGACTTCGCCGGCGTGCCGTGCGGCATCATGGATCCGTTTACATGCACGATGGGGCTGACCGACCACGCCCTGCTGATCGACTGCCGCTCGGGCCAGGTGCGATACGTTCCCTGGCGCGACGCCGAGATCGCCGTCCTCATCGCCGAGAGCGGACAGGAGCATGATCTCTCGGACGGAGCGTATGCCGCGCGAGTCCAGGAATGTCGCCGGGCCGTCGCGTGTTTCCGTCAGGCCCGCGACCGCATCGAATCGTTGCGTGACGTGACGGCCGCCGACCTGCGCGAGCGGCAGCCCGCCATGGATCGCGTCCTGTTCCGCCGCGCCCGCCACGTCGTCACTGAGATGCGCCGCACGCAGGACGCCGTCCGGGTGCTCGAGGCGGGAGACTCTGCGGAACTCGGCCGCCTGATGTGCGAGAGCCACAAGTCGTTGTGTGTCGATTTTGAAGTGTCGTCGCCCCGGCTCGATCGGCTGGCCCGGTTTATCCGCAGCCTGTCCGGCGTTCTGGGAGCCCGGATGACGGGAGCCGGATTTGGCGGTTGCGTGGTCGCCCTTGCCCGGCGTCGCTCCGTCGCGGGTATCGAAAACGCCCTGCGGCAGTGGTATGATGAAGAGGAGATTCCGTCCGCGAGCCTGATCACGACCCAACCCGGGCCGGGTGCAACCACGACGCCGCTGAGCGCATGAACCACCGCGCCGACACGCTGATCGATGCCGTACGCGCCGGGCGGGACCTGTCCCGGACCGAGACCGCCGAGCTGTTTGCCGAGTTGATGGGCGGTCGACTCGACGGCGATCGGATCGCATCGCTGCTGATCGGCCTGGCCGAAAAGGGGGAGACGGTCGACGAGATCGTCGGTGCGGCCCAGGTCATGCGGCGGCATTTCATTGGCGTCGGCTGCGACGATGCCGATGCCATCGACACCTGTGGCACGGGCGGCGACGGGATCAGCACGTTTAACGTCTCGACTGTAGCCGCGATCGTCGCCGCGGCGGCCGGCGCCCGCGTGGCCAAGCACGGCAATCGAACCAATACACGCCGGAGCGGCTCGGCGGAGGCCCTGGCTCAACTCGGCGTAAACATCGATGCTCCGAACGAGACCGTCGTGCGGTGCCTGCGTGAGATCGGCATCGCGTTTCTGTATGCCGCGCGGCTTCACCCCGCGATGCGCCATGCGGCGGAGGTCCGGCGGCGCCTGGGGCGGCCCACGCTGTTCAATTTGCTCGGACCCCTGACCAATCCCGCCGGTGTCCGGCGACAGGTCGTCGGCGTCCCCCGTGTCGAACTGACCGACCGAATCGCCCGCGCGCTGCGTGAGTTGGGGGCCGTTCACGCCTTGGTCGTACATGGCGGCGACGGTCTGTGCGACCTGACGGTCACCGCGCCGAGCGTGTGCGTCGAGCTGCGCGACGGCAACCTGACCACGAACACCGTCACGCCGGAAGACGTGGGACTAGCTCGGGGTCCGCTCGACGCGCTCCGTATCGACGGTCCTGCCGCCAGTGCCGACGCCATCCGCGCGATCCTCGCCGGCGAATCGGGTCCGCGCCGCGATCACACGCTCCTCAACGCCGCCGCCGCCCTCGTTGTTGCGGGCATCGCGACCGATCTGGCCGACGGCGTCACCCGCGGCGCCGCGGCCATCGATTCCGGCGCGGCCCGAGCGAAACTCAATCAGTGGATCACCGGTTCGAGGGTCGGAGGATGATCCGCTATCGTTGCGACGGGTGCGGGCTGGACCTGGAGCGGAACGGGTCCAATCACTACATCGTCCGGATGGAGGCCTTCGCCGCCGCCGGCAAGCTCGAATTCACCGAGCAGGATCTGAAACGCGACCACCGGGCCGACATCCGCCGCCTGATCGCCGAGATCGAAGCGAAACACCCGGACGAGATCGAGGATCAGGTCTACCGCGCCCTCCGTTTCGACTTCTGTCCCGCCTGCCACCGCAAGTTTCTGGCGTCGCCGCTGGCCGGTCTCGGATCGAACGGGACAGGCGGGCGATAGCAACGCGACTGCGCGATGTCCCGCATCGGACCATAGTCATTCCTACGAGCCGCGCCACTATGGATCAGACGCGCACGACACACACCGCGCGTGCGGGATCGACCGGTTCTCAGGTCGCCCCGATGGTCACGGCCGGCGGACTCGTGAAGTATCGCCGCCGGAACCGCAGGGCCGCGTGGACCAGCCCGATCAGAACGGGCACTTCGACCAACGGTCCGATGACGGCGGCGAAGGCGACCCCGGAGTCGATGCCGAAGACCGCCACGGCCACGGCGATGGCGAGTTCAAAGTTGTTGCTTGCCGCCGTGAAAGCGATGGTTGCGGTCCTGGGGTAGCCGGCGCCGATCTTACTGCCCATCCAGAACGACACGAGGAACATGACGATGAAGTAGATGCACAGCGGAATCGCGATGCGGACCGCGTCCATCGGTAGCTGCACAATGTACTCGCCCTTGAGCGAGAACATCACCAGGATCGTGAACAACAGCGCCACCAACGTGATCGGCGATATCTTCGGGATGAACTTGCTCTCGTACCATTCGCGGCTCCTGAACTTGAGCATCGCGAACCGTGTGAGCAGGCCGGCGAGAAACGGAACCCCGAGGTAGATAAATACGCTCCTGGCGATCTGTCCGATCGTGATCGCCACGGCTGTGCCCCGGAGGCCGAACAGCGGCGGCAGGACGGTGATGAAGAGCCAGGCGTAAACGGAAAAGAACAGCACCTGGAAGACCGAGTTGAACGCCACCAGGCCGGCGGCGTACTCCGGATCGCCTTCCGCCAGATCGTTCCAGACGATGACCATAGCGATGCAGCGGGCCAACCCGATCATGATTAACCCCACCATGTACTCCGGGTAGCCTCGCAGAAACAGCACGGCCAGGACAAACATCAACATAGGGCCGATCACCCAGTTCTGCACCAGGGACAGCCCCAAAACCTTCGCGTTTCGAAACACGTCACCGAGTTCTTCGTACTTCACCTTCGCCAGTGGCGGGTACATCATCAGAATCAGGCCGACGGCGATCAGGAGGTTCGTCGTGCCGACATGAAGGCCATTGATGACTTTCTCGACGCCGGGAAACAAGTAGCCGCCGGCGACGCCCACGGCCATCGCGAGAAAGATCCAGAGCGTCAGGAAGCGGTCGAGGAAGGACAACTGCTTCACAGGTGTATCACGCATCTTCGAATCGTTGCTCTAATGGATCGCCGGAAGACCGATCGCCGCGCCCGGCTCGACAGTCACGGCGTCCACGTGCCCGGCAGTGTGTCGGTCATCCTGCAAAACGGCATGCACATGCACCCGCGTACCGGCGTGGGTCAGGATTCCGGGCGGACCCTCACTATAAAAACCAACCAGAATCCCCCGCACGCCGTTCACGCGGATCCGAATTGGATCGTGAGCGGGATCGTCATCCACTTCCGGCTGGGCGAATGGGCACCGACCGTTCAGGACATGCAGCTCGATCGTCGAGAAGCGACCTTCGACGACGAACGGAAACGGCGTGGCCGGGTTCAGCCCGTTCTTTGCAGCGGCGGCGCGGACCGATTGCTCCAGTTGGCCGAGCGAGAGGCGGGCGTTCGTGCGCTCACGAATCCACAGCGGGACGGTTGCCGTGGCCAGAAACGTGGCCATCGTGTTCGGCGCCGCGGGATGGTGTGTTCGCATGACGCCTTGGCCATCCGTTTGCGCAACCCAGGTCTTGCCATCGAGGACCACGATTTCTCCGACCAGATGCTCCGGTGCGCCGATCCCCACGCAGTGCGGCCCGGCGACTTCTTCCAGCCGAATTCTTCCCGATGTGTCGCCGTCGTGCAGCACGCCGCGTAGCGTGCCCCACATCTGCACGTCCCCGTTCCACGTGCGGCTCGCGCATCCGGCCAAAAGGCCGACCAAGACGCAGGTGATCAGCCGGGTCATGTGTCTCATTCCTTGCTCCCAATTGCGCCGTTTCATTGCGTCAGCGCGTGGCGAGCGGGCGTCTCGCGCGTTGACCCCTGGATCGTTCATGTTGCATCCGGCACGCTCCTCCGCCTGCTAGCCGCAGCAATCGCCACCGCAGTGCGAGCGAAGCTGGTCGAGGTCGGCCTGCAACTCGTCCGTCTCCCGAAGGCACGATCGCACGCAATTCAGGAGCGTCCGCTGCAACCCCTTGGAGTGCGTGGCGACGGCGTAGTATTTCCACTTGCCCTGCGTACGAACGGTGACCAGCCCTGCGTGACGCAGACAGGCCAGGTGCCGCGACACCTTGGGCTGTATCTCGTCGAGAATCGTGCACAGGTCGCAGACACAACGCTCGCCCTCGAGCAGGAGATTCAGGAGCCGCAAACGTATGGGGTCGGCGAAGGCTCGGAACACATCGGGGGGTGTGATGGATGCGCTCGTCATATTCGTGTAAGCGTATATATGGTCAGCCGCCGTGTCAAGCACCGGCTGGTGTCGATCTTCTTCACGGGTCCGTGACAGTTTGGCGGCAGCGCCTGGCTGCCCCGATGGGTGCCACTGGCGGCTTGTCCGCCAGTGCATCGGCGGACAGTGCCTTGCACGGACACGGGCAGGCAAGCTGCCCGTGGCACCCCGCCGCCGATCCTGTCACGCACCCCTTCTTCACGGCGGTTGGGGCGACCGAGCAGCGCGGAGAGCGGCGCTACGTTGGGTCACTTCGCGGCCTTGAGGTCGGTGGCGGCCGCAGGCGAGCTGGGCGTGTCGTCGGGACTCGTCGGTGCGGAAGCCGGGCGCGTGGCGGTGGCAGCTTGGTGCGGCCGGCCTTCTTCTTGGCACCAGGGCCTGCGGGACGGGCGCGCGGCTTGCGGCTCAGTGGCTTGCCGGACCGCGTAGATGGCAGGCCCTTCCCGATCGGGCGTCGCTTCGGGTGGCCGGGAGTCGCTTTGTTCATCAACGGACCGCGGCCGGTCTGATTGGGCGGCGCGCGACGCGCGGGAGGACGCCGAATGGGAAGGGGCGGATGCCGGATCGGAGCAGGGCGAGACTTCGCCGCCTTGGTTGGTTCTGGCTCGGGAGGCGGTTTGGGTCCACCCTGAATGATCGGTTTGGGAGGAGCTTTCAGGAATCGCTTGACCCGCAGTGAGTGCGAAGTCGTCTGTCGGGCCTGGGTCGGCGCCTGATCCGGCTTTGATCCCTTGAGCGTCTTGCCGAATTCCAGTTCGCGGTGGAGCGATATCTCGATGACCTCGCCGTGAGTGAGGTCGAATTCGACCGTTCCCGTACACACCGACCGGTTCAAGCGGCGTTCATCGTCAGCCCTCGCGCGGCGCCTCGATCGAGCCGGAGGTATTGGCGGCCGGACCGGCGGCGTTTCTTTTCGGACCGGGCGGGACGCTGGCGTGCGCCGCGTTTTCCAGTCTGCCGGCAGCGAGGTCGGTCGGAAGATCGGCTTCATGTCGGGCGCCAGCGGCGTGTCCATTCGAACCGGCCGTGTCGTGATGGGCAACGTTGTGGACCATCGGGTGGGTCTGCTGGTCGGCAGTCGGCTGTTTGCTTGACGAATCGCCGCGGGGTTGACTGATCGGCTCGGGGCGGGCCGCGTCGTCGGCGTGGCGTAGCCCGGCCGGTGAAGGGTCGGCGGCGGACTGGGTGGCGGGTTGTTCTCGATATGTGCCTCGCCTCGCAGGTCGATGGTCGCAATCTGCGATCCGGCTTCCTCTTGGACGGACCGCAGGGTGCAAGTCAGTTTGGTGACGACCGTTCCGTAGCTGCGGTGAGGTTCGCGGTGGGTGACGGCCCAGGTGCCTCCGATGGGCTGGGGGCGTTCCGGCAGATAGAACGCACCGAGGTACGTTGCCAGTTTCTGCACGTTCTCACGATTGACCAGACAGTGTTTCGCCGTCCCGCTGAGCTTCTGGCGGGTCGCCGGGGCCGTTGTCGGGCCGGGCTGTGTTCGGATGGAAGACACTCGGCCCGTAATCGGATCCATTGAGAACGTCGCTGTCGCTCCGGGGACCTGGGCCAACTGACGCAGCGCCGACGTTGGATAGGTGTGACGCAGCGAGTCAAACTGGACGTCCTTGCGAAAGCTGGCGTGCTCGCGCACTTCGTATCGATCGCACGTCCATCGCATGCGGGGTAAGCCGTTGGCCTCACCGGCGGGTTGTGTCGCGGGCCGCGAGGTGGGCGCCAACACCGTCTGGATCAGCGTTCGCTTGTCGCTGACCGTGTCTTTAAAGGCGAGCGGAATCTGGCCTGAGATGGCGGCACCGTCGATGAACTCGTTCTCAACGACGTAGTAGATCGTTCGCCCCGGCTTAAGCTGAAAACGAATCGCGTATGTGTCGCCTGCAGCGCCGGGCGGATCGGCATGGGCCCTGCGCGACCACGGCCACACCGCGGAAACTGCGAGCGTCGCCAGAATCAGGATCAGGCCTGTCGACCTCCGAATTGCCTGAAGCATGGGGTTCGTCATCCGTTTCGCGATGCCGTCTCTGGACGCCCCCCGCCTCGGGAGACCTGCCGAACGGATCGTCACGCTTCTGTTCAATCGGCTATTGAAAGTCGAGAGGCGACGTCTGGCGCGGGGTCCGATAGGCTCGGGTGGCGTCACCGCAACCGAACGCCTCAGCCCGATATACTCTCGATGGTAACCTTCAGGTGATTCTGGCGATGGCCCTTGTGCAGGCGGTAGCCCTTCCGGCGTTTGAACTTGATGATGTCGATTTTCGGAGCCTTGACCGCGCCGTCGATCTTCGCCGTGACCTTCGCCCCTTCGAGCCAGGGCGTGCCGATCTTGCTTTTCGATCCGTCGCCGAGCATCAGGACGCGGTCGAACTCGAGGGTTGTCGCGCCGTCCGTGAGGTCCCGCTTCTCGATGTAGATCGTGTCGCCCTGCTCCACGCGGTATTGCTTACCACCATCTTCCACAACGGCATACATGCACCGGCTCCTTACGCCGCAAGCGTCCCCAAATCCCTCCGCGCCGCGCGGAAACGCCCGTGCCACGCATTCATCGGCTAGGGCGGGGACTGTATCATTCCCAAGACCGGGCAGTATCGACGAAACCGGCGGATCCCGCAAGGCCGGCCGAGACCCTCTTTGGCTGGCGGGCCGATCCACCAGACCTGAGGCCTGACGCGGCGCCGCCAGGGCGCAATACGGTGGTAACATGGGGTCGTGTCGGACATGCAGGGACTCCATATTGTGGTCGTACCGGCCTGGTGGCCGTCGCCGGAACAGCCGGGTGCGGGCGTGTTCTTCTGTGACTACGCCCGGGCGTTCGCGGCAGCGGGAGCGCGGGTTGGCGTCGTCTTTCCGGATCTGGTCAGTGTTCGACACCTCGGGAAGCGGACGGCGGTTCCGTGGGTTCCGCGGCTGCTGGAGGAGGACCTCGACGGGGTGCCGGTCGTCCGCGTGCGCGGATGGCATACCGCCTTCGGCCGGCCGTGGATTCAGATGCACCGGTTTCGGCGATGGTTGCGGCGGGGGTTGGATGCGTACACGGAACGCTGCGGGGCACCGGACATCCTGCACGCGATGTGCGCGATTCCGTCGGGCTGGGCCTGCACGCATCTGCACGACCAGCGGGCACGGCCGACGGTCATCACCGAACTCACCGGGCCGTTTTCCCTCGTGATGACCCCCCGCGCGGGCGCGTCTTATGTCCGCGCGGCGCTGAGGCGGGCGGCGTCAGTCGCTGCCGTCAGTGACCACCTTCGCGCCGACATGCGATCGGCCGGCATCGATCGGGAGATCGGCGTCTGCGACATTCCCGTCTCGGACGAATTCGTGTCTGCACCGCTGCCGGATCGTCGCCGCCCGGGACCGATGCGGGCACTGTTTGTCGGCCGTTTGGTCCGGGAAAAGGGGCTAATTGAGTTGTGTGCGGCGGCAGAGCGGATGCCGGACGATCCGGCGGTGGAATGGCACTTCGCCGGCGACGGACCGTTGGCCGGCGACCTGCGCGAGCGGTTCGCCGAATCCGGCCGGCAGACGGGCTTGCGCCTGCACGGCCACTGCGATCGAGCCACGCTGATCCGGCTGATGGCGGATTCGGATTTCCTGGTGCTGCCGACGCACGGCGAGACGTTCGGGATGGCCGTGGTCGAATCGTTGTGTATGGGGCTGCCGGTCATCACGACGCGGGGCACGTCCTGCGGTGCGTTCGTGGACGCCGCCAGCGGTCTGCTGGTCGAGCGGGGTGATGTCGAAGCGCTGGTCGGGGCGATCGGCGCAATGGTGGGCGACCCCGCGCGGTTCGATCGTGTGCCGATTGCCCGCCGGGCCAGGGTCCGGTTTTCGGCATCGGCCGTGGCGTCGTGGTATGCGGATGTGTTTCGTCGGGTCCTGGCAGCGCATCACGGAGGGGGTCATATCTGATGTGCGGCATCGCCGGCCTGATCCTGGACGAACCAAGCCCGCAGGCCGCGGGCTGGCTGACCGACATGACGCAACGGCTCTATCATCGCGGACCGGACGACGGTGGCGCGGTCGTATTC
Source organism: Phycisphaerae bacterium (assembly GCA_046754505.1). Taxonomy (GTDB): domain Bacteria; phylum Planctomycetota; class Phycisphaerae; order UBA1845; family UTPLA1; genus JAPULF01. Next base: position 20,202 of record JBHHVX010000057.1, read on the forward strand.
GGTCCCAACGGATCGCCGGCGACTACGCGGCCGCTCGGCCCGCCAGGGCGGCCTGTCGGATGGGGAGGCGTTTCGTCCGGCGTCGGGCTTGGGGCGCGCCGGCTGGCGATCATCGACGTGTCGTCGGCCGGACACCAGCCGATGCCGGCCCCGGACGGCCACGTCTGGATCGTGTTCAACGGTGAGATCTATAACCATGTCGTGCTGCGGTCGACGCTTCGGGACCGCGGCATGACCTTCCGGGGCGGCAGCGATACGGAAGTCTTTCTTGCGGCGTATCGGGCGTGGGGTCGGGCATGCCTCGCGCGGCTGGAGGGCATGTGGGGGGCGGCCATCGTCGACTGGGCTGCCGGACGGCTCCTGCTGACGCGCGACCGATTCGGGATCAAACCGCTGTATATCGCTCGATTTGATGGAGGTGTCGCATTCGCCTCGGAGATCAAGTCGCTGCTGCTGTTGCCCGGCACCCGGCGCGGCGTGAACGAGGCCCGGCTGCGCGATTTCTTGTCCGAAGGGCGAGTCGATCACACCGACGAGACGCTGTACGAGGGCATCTGGTCGGTGCCCGCCGGGTGCGGATTGGAGATTGACGTCCGGCCACGAGCCTCCCTGCGACAGGTCGGCGCCTGCCAGCGTTACTGGCGACCACAGTTCGCCTGGAAGGCGGAGCCTGACGCGCCCGGCCGCGTGGCCGCGTGTCTGCGCGCGGCGGTCCAGTCGCATCTTCGCAGCGATGTGCCGGTCGGATCGTGCCTGTCGGGCGGTCTGGACAGCTCGGCGATCGTGGGGTTCTTGCGGGAGACCGTCGGGCCGGGCGGCGATGGCCCGGATTCGTGGTCGCAGCACACGTTCACGGCGTCGCTGCCCGACTCGACACTGGATGAGACCGGTCACGCCCAGGCGGTTCTCGACGCTTTTCCCGATCTGAAGGGCCATTTTGTCCGTCCGACCGGCGAGCGCCTGTTGGACGATCTGGATCGGCTGATCTGGCATCAGGAACAGCCGTTCGGCACGCCTTCGATCTACCTGCAATGGGAGGTCATGCGGCTGGCCCGGGAGACGGGCGTGACCGTGTTGCTGGACGGCCAGGGCGGGGACGAGTTGTTCTGCGGTTACGAGGGGTTCTGGCCGGCCTATCTGGCGCACCTGATGCGGCGCGGCCGCTGGGTCACGGCTCATCGCGAGTTTCGATCGGCGAGCCGCCGGTGGTTCGGCGTTTCTCCACTGGCGGCCCGGTGCGGGGCACATCTTCTGCCGGCGGCCGCGCGATCGGCCGCCGGCCGGCGCCTGCGTGCCCGGCAACAGCGCTGGCTGGCGCGCGACCTGTTCGACGTGGAGGATATCGGCACGTGGGGGGCGGACTTGCAGGTCGCGGCGCCAACCCCTGTGGCAGGCTCGTGGCGCGATCCGGCCTTTTCGCGACATCTGTATCATATCCTGCTCTGCGCGAGCCTGCCCGGCCTGCTGCGATTCGAGGACCGAAACGCCATGGCGTTCTCGATCGAGGCCCGCGTGCCGTTTCTCGACCGGTCGCTCGTGGAGCTGGCGATGGCCCTTCCGCCGGAGGAGAAACTGCGGAACGGCCGCATGAAAACGGTCCTCCGCCGGGCGGTGCGCGAGGTGGTGCCGGCGTCGGTGCTCCGTCGGAAGGACAAGATCGGGTTCGCCGCACCGACCTCCGCGTGGATGCGCGGGCCGCTCCGCGACTGGTGGCGGGACCTGCTTGCGTCTCGCAGTTTTCGCGAGCGCGGCTGTTTTGATTCGAGAGGCACCGAGGCGCTCGCCACGCGCTGCGAAGCCGGCGACCGGTCCGCCGCGGACTCCCTGTGGCGCGTCGCGATCGTCGAGCAGTGGGCCAGGGTTTTTCTCGA
>JBHHVX010000058.1:0-20997 GCA_046754505.1 Phycisphaerae bacterium
CCGCGTGCAGATCGTCATCTACAAGGTCGCCCTGCCCCGCGATCGGATCACGGCCCTCGACGTCGACGACATGACCGCCGAGGCGAAGACCTCGGCGACGCTCCAGAAAGCCTTGGACGAACTCGGTGACACCACCGTGCTCTACCGCATCGACCAGGTCGTAAAGCTGAGCGCAAATCCCTCGTTCACCATCGGTTCGAGCACGCCGTTTGTCCGTGGCACGCAGACCTCAAAACGCGGCGCCAAGACCGCTCGGATCAGTTACCAAGATGTCGGATGCTCCATCGATCTCGGCGGGGTGTGGAGGCGCAACGAACCAGATTCCGGTGAGGCCCGTATGGACCTGGAGCTATCGAGCATGGACGACTCGACGGTTGATCTTGGCAACGATCGCACGGCCAAGGTCTTCCGAAATGTCAAACAGCGATTCGAAGGCCTCGTCCGCACAGGCCGGCCGGTCGTCCTTCTGTCGCTCGACGCCGGCACGCCGCAGGACACCGCGACCGCCTATGTCACGCGGTTCGAATTGACCCGGTTGCGGCCGTAAAACCTCCTTCCGTTCTCCCTTTCAGGCGGGTGTTCGGCGGCGCACCTCCTCGTCGCCGGACGCCCGCCCCATCGTTGCCCGGACCCCGTAGCGCCGCCCCTTGTGGGCGACGTAGCCGTAGAGCTGGCCCGTGCCGCGTTCGTCCACTTGCTGACGCGCGTGGCTCTGATTGGCGCGTCGTGACGGCCGCGATTCGGTGGCCGTTCTCCGCCGGGGGCCATATACTCCCGTTTCGGGCTACTGAAACGGAGTCAAACCCAAATGCAAAAACCCTTCACCCGCCCGGTCTGGCGTCTGTGCGCGATGGCCGGCCTGGCCGCGGCCCTTGCCGGCGGCTGCGACCGCGCCGCACCACAAGACGCCCGGGCCGATGAACCTGACGCCAAAGGCGACCCCCCCATGACCTCCTCCACCCAACACGCCCACACGAACCGACTGATTCACGCGACCAGCCCTTATCTCCTCCAGCACGCCCACAATCCGGTCGACTGGTACGAGTGGGGCCCCGAAGCGCTGGAACGGGCGAAGAAAGAAGACAAACCGATATTTCTCTCCATCGGCTATTCGGCGTGCCACTGGTGCCACGTCATGGAGCGCGAGAGCTTCGAAAACGAGGAAATCGCGGCGATCATGAACAAGCACTTCGTCTGCATCAAGGTCGATCGTGAGGAACGGCCCGACCTCGACGACATCTACATGCAGGCAACCGTCGCCATCAATCACTCCGGCGGATGGCCGATGTCGGTCTGGCTGACGCCGGCCCAGAAGCCCTTCTTCGCCGGCACCTACTTCCCGCCCGACGACCGCTACGGCCGGCCGGGATTCAAGCGGCTCCTGCTGTCGCTCGCCGAGACCTGGACCTCCAAGCGCGACCAGATCAACCAGCAGGCCGGCCAACTCTCCGACCTCATCCGGCAGCGCCTCGTCTTCCACACCGGAGAGACCGTCGTGCCGCGCACGATCGTCTTCGACGCCGCCCGCCGAATCGCCGGAGCATTCGATCACGATCGCGGCGGACTCGGCGGCGGCGGCACCAACAAGTTTCCGCCGTCGATGGCCATGGACCTTATGCTCCGGGCCTACCACGGACTTGCAACCGACCCGGCCACCGGCGGGTCGCTCCAGCCCGAACTGCTCGACATGGTCGAACTCACGCTCGAAAAAATGGCGCACGGCGGCATCCGTGACCACCTCGGCGGCGGATTCGCCCGTTACTCGACCGATGCGAACTGGCTCGTTCCCCACTTTGAGAAGATGCTCTATGACCAGGCCCTGATCTCCGGCATCTATCTCGATGCCTATCGACTGACGAAAAAGCCGCTCTATGCCCGCGTGGCCCGCTCCATCTTCGATTACGTCATCGCTGACCTTCAAAGCCCCGAGGGCGGGTTCTACTCCACCCGCGATGCCGACAGCGAAGGCGAGGAGGGCCGGTTCTATGTCTGGTCGCGTGCCGAGGTCGAACAGGTCCTCGGCGACGAGGCCGACCTCTTCTGCGACTACTACAACGTGACCCGGGCCGGCAACTGGGAGGGACACAACATCCTGAACGTCCCGCGGCCGGCCGAAGTCGTCGCCAAACAACACAGTCTCTCCGTGGACGAACTCAACAGCCGTCTGGCCCGCGCTCGGAAGCTGCTGTTCGACATCCGCGAGAATCGCGTCAAGCCCCACCTTGACGACAAGGTCCTCGCCTCCTGGAACGGCTTGATGATCGCCAGCCTCGCCCGCGGCTATCGCATCCTCGGCGACACGAAATACCGCGACGCCGCCGAGCGAGCTGCCGACTTCGTCATGTCGCAAATGGTCGTGGATGGACAACTCCAGCGGGCCTGGCGCGCCGGCCACACCCACACGCCCGCCTACCTCGACGACTATGCCTTTGTCACCGAGGCCCTGCTCAATCTCTACGAAACGACCTTCGACGTCCGGCGCCTCGACCAAGCCATCAGCCTCAACGACACCGTGATGAAACACTTCCGCGACGCCGACGGCGGCGGATTCTTCTTTACCGACGACCGCGCCGAAAAGGTGCTCGCTCGTGCCAAGGACGCCGCCGACTCGGCCACCCCGTCCGGCAACTCCGTCCAGCTCATGAACCTGCTCCGCCTGTCCGTCCTGCTGGACCGAAAGGGCCTCGCCGAGGAGGCCGAGCGGCTCATTCAAACCTTCAGCGGCCAACTCGCCAGGAACCCCTATCGCTCGGAGCGGATGCTGTCGGCGGTCGATTTTTATTTCCGCCGTCCCAAGGAGATCGCGTTCGTAGCCGCCGGCGCCGCCGACCCCAAACTCGAAGCCCTCGTCAACACTGCCTGGCGGTCCTATGTGCCCAATCAGGTCCTTGCCGTGCTCTTCACCAAAAATGCCGATGCCGCAGCCCTGGCAAAGAAGATTCCGCTGCTGGCTGGCAAAACGCTCCTCAAGGGCAAGCCCGCCGCCTACGTCTGCAAAAACTTCGCCTGCCAGGCCCCGACCGCGGACCCCGGCGAACTTCGCAAGCAGATCAGCCAATAGACACCGCAGCCCCGCGTCGTATACTCTCGCGTTCCGGCGGACCACCAGACGGTCGGTGCCGCCGCCTGTTTTCAGGCCAAGACGTTTCCGGATTCTCGGAGGTGCCGCATGTCTCAGAGAGTGTCTGCGAAGAAGCGAAATGATCAGAGCCGCGACCGTAAGGGAGCGGGGACCTTTGCCAAACGCGGCCCGCTCCCTCACGGTCGCGGCTCTGAAAGGGCTTTTCAAACACCCTCTCAGACCATCAAACCCAGGCTCCCACGCTACGCGTTCGCCGCCCTCATTCTGTCCGTCGTTTGCGCGATGCCTGCGGCGATGCCAGCGCGATCAAATCAGCCCGAACCCCCGGCCTCCGACAAGGCTGCACCATCCAGCCGCCCCGCAGCCGCCAAAGACAAGCGCCGCCCCGCCGCCCCGCCGCTGCGTCGCGAACCCTCCGCGACCGACATCCTCCGCGAGTTGACCAAGCCCGAAAACGCGCCCCGGCGACCCGTCGTGCGCCCCACCATTCCCGGCCGCCCCCGCAGGACACAGGCCGCCGACGAAGCCGTTCCCACCAACGCGATCGCCACGCCGGATCGGAAGCTCCTTCCCGACGGCTTCCGGATCGCCGACCGCCCCGGTCGGCTCTTCCGCGAGGCCGGGTACTTCGTCTTCTCGTTCGAAAGCCGCGGCCGCGGCGCGCCCGAACTGCCCATCCGGCTATTGCCCAACCGCCTGCTCGAAGACATGGAGATGCAGTCCGCCGGAGGCAAAAAGCCCATCGTCTTCGTCGTCAGCGGAGAGGTCACCGAATACCACGGCGTCAACTACCTGCTTGTCCAGAAACTCCTTATCCGCCCGGACCTCGGCAACCTCAGGTAACCCGTACCGATCGCGCCGACCGCCCTATCCCCGGAGGTGGGAGACCGAAGCCGCCGGCTTGTCTCAGCCGCCCATCAGCAACTGAACGAACGGTTGCACATCCAGCCCGTCGAAGTTGCCGTCGCCGTTCGTATCGGACAGGCGAAGATTACAATTGGGAAAATCGACGCGGTACTGGGCCGGATCGGTCAACGCCAGGGCGAACGGCCCAATGTCCAGGGTATCGACGGCGCCGTCACAATTCAGGTCGCCCGTGAACGGCCCGGGCACCCACGTGGCAACGGACCGAGGCGCGATGCCGGTCGTGTCCTGGAGCGGTCCATTCTGTGTGAGCGACCCGTCGGCGTTCAGGGTGAACGAGTAGACGCCCGTTACGCCGTCGACCGCCGTCGAGTTGTCGGTCACGAACAGCAGGTCGCCCTCGATCCGCACATCGCCGAGGGTGCCCTGCAACCCCACGTCGAAGGTGGCGCCGGTGAAGGTGAGCTGCCCGGTCACGGGGTTGATGGCGAAGGTCCGCGCCGTCGCGTCGGTGCCGTGCCCCACGACCAGAAAGGCGTCGTCGCCACTGACAAACACGTTGCTCGGCGAGGCTCCGGGCGACGTGAACGGCGAACCGGCCATCGGTGTCAGGGTGCCATTCATCGCGATGTGGAACCCCAGCACCTTGTTCCCGCCGTTGCTGATGCCACCGGCGGCGTAGAGCTTGGTTCCGTCGTTCGTGATCGCCAGTTCGAGCGGAAACGTGCTGGTGGTGAACTCCGTGTCGATCAGCGTCAGCCCCCCGGCCGGTGAAATGGCGTAGGCCTGCACAACAAACGGGGCACCCAGAGAGTCCTGTGTATACAGGTACGACCCCGAGGGATGGACCGCCACAAATGTCGTGAAATCGCCCGTGGTCGTCTGGTCCACCAGCGTCAGGGCCGGCACTTGCGGATCGAAGTGGTAGACGCGAACCAGATTGCTCCCCCCAAACGCTGATTTCACCACCGCCAGCAGGGTGTTCGTGATCCACTGCAGGTCCAGTGGCGAAGACGGAACGGAAAACGTCCCGACCGGGGTCAATGTCGCGTCGGCGGCGACCTCAAGGACCGTCACCTGCTGCATCGGGTCGTTGCTGGCGGCGTGGCTGGTGGCCAGGTAGCGGCCGTCGGGCGTCAGCGAAATCTCATAGGCATTACAGCCGGGGCACGGATCATTCAGGTTGGCCCGCTGGCCGGTCAGAAACTTCATCACGAACGCCAGCGAGCCGTCCGCATTCACGGTAAACGACGACACGCTGCCCTCGAGGTTGCCGTTGTTGCTGATGAAGACCGCCGGCGAGACGGCCTGGCCGAATGCCGGCGACTCCACCGCGAGCAGACACAGGCACAGGCCCGCGAGCAGCGCGGGCGAACGTGCCTCCCGGCGTGATCGATTCGGACGCATGATGGTCACCTCCCGAGTTGGAGACGCCCCAGGGCGACACTGGCGTCAGACAAGCTCGCCGGTCGCATTGTAACCCATTCCTGGCCCGCGGTGGCGAGCGCATGGGCCGCCGGTTCGGTTCGGTTCAGCTCGGTGGAGGCGGGTCGGTCGGTCGGTCGGGAGATCGTCCGGGTGACGAAGGCCGCGCGGTCTGAAGCCCGCGGCTCTTCACGGCCATTCGATCGGCTCGGTCTCTTGCTTCACAGGTTCACCCGCGGGGAGGGCGGCGGATCCGCGCGCGGCTATCGCTCGTCGTTGCGTCCTGTTCGGCGGTCGCCATAATGGTGCGTCTTTGTCCAGCGTGCGAGGATGGCCATGGCGGATCGAGCGGGAAACGGCGAGCGGCTCTTTCAGCAACTGCGCGACCTGCTGAAGTCGAATGACACGGAGCGTCTGCGCTCGTTTCTCGCCGACCTGCACGCCGCCGACGTCGCCGACTGTCTCGAACAGGTCGACCCCGAACAGCGATCTCACCTCCTGTTCCTGCTTCCTCCGCGAATGTGCGCGGAGGCCATCGTCCTGCTCGAGGAGGCGGTTCGCTCCGATGTGCTCGATGACCTGACCGACGAGGAAGTTTCGGATGTCCTGAAGCAGTTGCCGGCGGACGACGTGGTGGACGTCCTGGAGGAGCTGGACGAGGACGTGGCCGACAAGGTCATCGAGCAGCTTCCCCCCGAACAGAAGGCCGCGGTCGAACCGCTGCGCCGCTACGATGAGTCGTCTGCCGGCGGGATCATGGACCCCGATTTCGTGAGCGTCCCCGACGACGCATGCGTCGCCGATGCCATCGACGAGATTCGGCAGTTGTCCCCCGAGGACGCCGACGCTGTGTTCTATATCTACTGCGTCGATGGGACGGGTCGTCTCAAGGGGTTGGTCCCGCCGCTCCGTCTGTTGACCGCCGCGTCTGAAACACCGGTTCAATCCCTTCTGCAACACGACCTGCTGACCGTTCACGTGGAGGACGACCAGGAGGCGGTTAAGAACAAGTTTGAGAAGTACGACGTGGTGGCGCTGCCGGTGGTGGATGATGGCGGGCAGATGCTGGGCGTGATCACGCACGATGACGTGCTCGAGGTTGCGGAGGATGAGGCCGAGGAGGACATGCTGTACATGGCCGGCACGCAGCCAGAGGAGTTTGCCACTGCCAGCCCGTTTCACGCCGCAAGCGTCCGGGCGCGGTGGCTGCTGCCGTGCCTGGCGGGCACGCTCGTCAGCATCACGGTGATGTTCCTCGCGGAGCCGGCGTTGGGCGCGCTCTTTCTGTTCTTGATTCCATTCAACAGCCCGATCGCGGCGATGGGCGGCAACGCGGGCGTTCAGACGTCGACCGTTATCGTGCGGGCGCTCGCCACGGGGGACGCGATTGCGTCCTCGGTCGCGCGGGCGTTCGCGCGTGAGTTTCGTATCGCCATGATCCTCGGCTTGAGCGTGGGCGTGCTGTCGGGGCTTGGGTCCTACGCGGTCGTGTATTCGGGGATGTTCGATTTCTCTCACGCCCATGTGGCTCCGCCTTCGCCGATCATCGGGGTGGCCGTCGGGATTTCGATGACGATCGGGATTCTCGTCGCCAGCACGCTGGCCATGACCTTGCCGTTTCTGTTTCGACGCATGGGCATCGACCCGGCGATCGCGACCGGGCCGCTGATCACCACGTTGAATGACGGTCTCAGCGCTACGATCTACATGCTGATCGCGATCGCGTTGCTTTCACCGTAGGAGACCCCCGAGGCTCGTCGGCTCGCGCCGCTATGGGCGCCGCGCGGGCTGAAGCCGACGGCTCGGGGTTGAGAGCGCGCAACGCCGTGCCCGGTAACGCGCGGATCGAAACCGCGTTTCCTATCGAATCTGCCCCCGCGATCTGGCCGATGAAAGGGCCACAACAGACAAGCCGTTTGGCTCGCAGCGCCTTGGGGCAGACCGGCATGTCATCGAACTCGCAATTATCGGCGACCGTAGTGGGGGGACGGCCGCCGATTTTTTCTTTCCAAGCCTATGTCCGCGTTCTTTTCGCCCTGGCGGATTGTCGGAAGCCGGGTCCGCCGCGGGTCGATACAGAGAGGCTCGCCGTCCGGTTCGTATCGAATGTCGTTGCCCGTTGCACAGTCCATCGCCGCGTCGCCGAAACGGTCGGGGCGATTCGCCGCGTGGCCGGTGGCGGTTGTGGCCGCCGTGATATCGGTTCAAGCCTATCAGATCGTCACGCAGTCGTACGGACGGCCGGGGTTCGGCGTGGACTTCTCTCTGCTGTACACGGTCGCGGCGGCGTGGGGAGAGGGGTGCAACCCATACGATGACGTCGTGGTCAAGGAAACGTGGCGGGTGCACGGCGATCCGGACCTGCCGGCGCCCGGCCGGCCGGTCACGCCCAACGTCTATCCGCTGACGGTGGCGCCGCTGGTGGCGCCGTTGTCGTGGCTTCCGTTTCGAGCGGCGATTCTCGTGTGGTCGGGCGTCGTTCTGGCGTGCGAGGCGTGGCTGTTGTGGGTGGTGCTCCGCGGGGCGCTGGCGGCGCCGACAGCGATTCGCCGGATTCCGGTCGCGGTGGCGGTGACGATCCTGATGTTGAGCTATCCGATGCGGCTGAACCTGGCGAGCCTGAATATCGGGTTGGTGGTCTCGGCGGCGGCGGTCTACGCGGTGCTGAACGGTGGTCGCGTGCTCCCGGCGGGCGTGGCCTATGGTCTTGCTCTGGTCAAGTATTCTGTGACCGGCCCGCTGGTGTTCCTGTTCGCGTGGCGGCGGCAGTATCGGCTGATCGGCGTGGCGCTGGCGGTTCAGCTCGGGCTGTTCGCGGTCGCGACGTGGGGCGGCGGCGTGCAGTCTCGACGACCGTTGCACTGGATCAGCGCGATGCGAGCGGAGATCACGGACTCGCTGGCACCCGGCGCGATCAACGCCTATGACGCGCCGCGCGGCACCGCAATGCACTTGGGTCTCAGAAGTCTGTGGCACCGGATTGCGCCGGACCGAGACGCGTGGCACTGGGCGATCGTCGCGGCGCTGATCGGTGTGGCGGGCGTTCGCCTCGTTCGGTCGCCGCGCGAACCGCCGGCCGGACGTCACAACGACACAAGACGACATTCGCGGAGGACCGACCTCGACGCGGCGGCGCTGCTGGCGGTGACGCTGGTCTGTTTTTATCACCGGGCGTACGACCTCATTCCGGTGATGGTGCTGGTGCTGGCCTGGCTTGTTCGACCCGTTGGGGGTGCGCATCGGCGGGAGCTGCTGCTGTGGGGAGCGATGGTGTGGACGGTCGTTCCGGGCCTGTGGGAAGGCTGGGACGCCGCGTCGATCGGCGGATGGGTGCGGGTGTTCGTGCAGCCTGCGTGTGCGTGGAGCGCGCTGGCACTGTGTCTGATTCCGGTGGTCGTGCGGAGCCGGTCAGAACTGGATTTCTATCGGCGGCTGGATAGCGCGCCGGCGCAATCGGGCCGGGTCAATGGTGACGCCGAGGCCATAGCCGGTGAGCGGTCGCCATCGGCCGGCAAAGCCGAACCGGATCGCACGCGGCGTGACGTCGTCGGTCAGGAGGAAACGGCCGAAGCTGCCTTCGGCGAAGCGGATGTCCGGGACGAGCTGGAGAAACCAGCGGCCGGCGGCGGAGAGGATGCTCGTTTCGCCGACCATGCAGCCGAGCTGGCAGGCGATGCCGTGCTTTCGGGCGGTTATGGCCAGTCGCAGCGCGGGGATCAGCCCGCCGTTCTTGGCGATGCGGATGTTGAACCACCGGGCCGCGCGGTGGACGATCAGGTCTTCGGCGTCATCGAACGTTACGAGTGACTCGTCGGCCATCAGGGGCAGAGAGGAAGCGCGGGCCAGTTCCGCCCATTGCGAGGCCTGTCTTTTTGGCAGGGGTTGCTCGACACAGGCGATCGGCAGGTCGCGCCATTCGCTCAAGCGCCTGACGGCGTGGTCGAATGACCAGGCGCCGTTGGCGTCGAGCCGCAGGGTGGTGCGGCCGTGCCGCAGGGATCTTTTCAGGACGCCGACGGCGGCGGCCAGCCGCTCGACTTCGACGTCATCTCCCACCTTGAGTTTGAAATCGCGGAGTCCGGCCAGCCGCAATCTCCGGATCGATCGCGCGGCGCTCGCGGGGGCGTCGGCGGAGATGACGCCGCTGTAGCGAACGGTGGGTCCGCTGCCCGGCAGGCCGAAGGCGGGTTCTTCCAGCCAACCGGAGATCTGCTCGAGCGATCGGCCGAACGCCCGGCTGTAGGCGTCGAGGACGGCGAGTTCGACGGCGGCGCGAGCGGCGGTGGCGGCGCGGCCGTGGGCGTCGAACGCGGGCAGGTCCGAGGCGGCCTCGAGGGCCTCGCCGAAGTTGGCCGGGTGCATGGTGACGAGCCGGGGCACAAAGACGTCGCGGAGGCTGGCGACGATGGCTTCGTGCGTTTCGCCGGTGACGTAGGGCCGCGGATGGGTCTCGCCGTAGCCGGTGGTGCCGTCGGCGAGTTCGATCGCCACGATGATCGGTTCGGCACAAGAGCGCTCCGCCGTGGCGTGCCGGAAGCGGCGACGCATCGGGATGGACAGCAGCCAGATGGAGAGGTTCAGGACAGGTAGGTGACGTGGCATCGCGAGGATTGTACGCCGCCGGGGGCCGACCGAGAAACACGCGGCGCGACGTTCGTTTGCTGCCGGGTACGGTCTCCGCTATATAGGTTCTCCACTGCGCGGGCGTTGGGCCTGCGTCGGCGAATCGAGAGGGAGCCTAGATGCCCGAGTCGGATGCGTCCGCTGATACATACGCGACATGGAAGCCGGTCCATCCGCCCGGATTCCGGCAACGCCGCGGGCGGAACTGGTTCTTCATCGGCCTAAACTACGCCGGCTACTACCTGAATCGCTACAACCTGTCGTTTGCCAGCCATGCGCTGTGTGCGAACTTCGGCTTCAGCAATCAACAATACGGCATGATCCAGTCGGGCCGGAGCTGGAGCTACGCGATCGGGCAGTTCGTCAATGGTCTGCTGGCCGACCGCGTCGGCGGCAAGAAGGCGATGGCGATCGGGGGCTACGGCACGGCGGTGCTCAACGTGCTTTTCGGGCTGGGTTGGTACTACCGGGTCCTGGGTCCGGTTTTCGGCACGCTCGGCTGGTTCATCGTTCTTCGGTCGATCGACGGGTACATCCAGGCGTTTGGGGCGCCGGGCATGGTGAAGATGAACACGGCGTGGTTCGCCCGCGCGGAGCGGGGCCGGTTCTCGGGCATCTTTGGCATGATGATCAACATCGGGCGGTTCGGTATCAACTACATCGCGCCGGCGCTCCTGGCGGGGTTTACGATCCTGAGCTACCGCGTGCCGCCGGGGCATTGGCAGTGGGTGTTCTTCGTTCCGGCGGTGATGGTGGTCATTCTCACGACGGTCATGCTGATGCTGGTCAAGGAGACGCCGGAGGCGGCGGGGTATGCCGACGCCGTGCCGCTGGAGGCGATCGACGGAGAGGGGGACACGCCGATTGCGATGGCGACGGTGTTCCGGACGATCGTGGCGAACCCCCTCGTATGGATGACGGCGGGGGCCTATTTCTGCACCGGCGTCGTGCGATATGGCGTGGATGACTGGTTTCCGAAATATTTTCAGGAGGCCCGCCACATCTCGCTGACGTCCGGCAGTTTTCAGTTGATGGCGTTTTTGATTCCGCTGGTGGCAACGGCGGGATCGATCATATCGGGTTACGTTTCCGATTTGTGCTTCGAGGGGCGGCGGGCGCCGGTGGCGGCGGTGTTGTATTTTTCAGAGACCGCGATCATCCTCGTCGGGGCGCAGTTGACGTCGACGTGGGCCGTCTGCACGGCGCTGGTGCTGACGGCATTTACCTGCAACGCGACGCATTCGATCCTGGGGGCGGCGGCGCCGATGGACTTCGGCGGGCGGAAGATGGCGGGTTTTGCGGCCGGGGTGATCGATTCGTTTCAATACATCGGCGCCGGGCTGGCCGGCGTCGGGATCGGCACTCTGATCGATCGGTTCGGATGGGGCGCGTGGCTCTACAGCATGGCCGGCTTCGGTTTGCTGGGCGGGGGACTGATGCTCATCATGCGGAGGATGGAACATCGCAGCCGAGCGCTCGAGGCGACGTCAACCTGATCGCCGCCGGGTCACGGCGTTTGCATGACCGCCGTGGCCGTGATCTTGGCATTTCTGATCTGAATGAGAATGCAGCCGTCGTCGGCGGTGTTGAAGTAGGTTCGGTCGCCGACGCGGCGTTCGATGCCGTTGAAGGTCTGCGCTTGGGACTGGCCGGACGAGCGGACGACGATCCGCGGGTCGACCGCCCGAATGAACGCACCGGTGGTGGCGACGACGCTGCCGTGGTGGGGGAGGGCGAGGGCGTCGGCCTGGAGGTCGCCGCGTTCGAGCAGCCGGCCCATCGCAAACTCGGCGATGTCGCCGGTCAGCAGGACGGAGCGGCCTTGCCAAGTCAGCCGGAGGACGGTCGAGGCGTCGTTGGAGTCGAGGACGCGTTGTTCGGCCACCGGCGGCGGCCAGATGGCCTCGACGCGCACATCACCGGTGTCGTCCAGAACAAAGGGACCGTGCGTTACTTCGACCGGCACGTCGGCGTCGCGCATCGCGGCGAGGAAGTTGGCACCAGACGTGCCCTTGCCTGCGAACGGTTGGAAATGGTCGTTGACGACGACGCGACCAATGTCGAACTCGCGGGCGAGCGTCGGGACGGCGCTGAAGTGGTCGAAGTTGGCATGAGAGATGAAGACCGCGTCGATTCGGCGGATGCCACGGTGCTTGAGAAAGGTGACGCCGACCGGTCCGGCGTCGAAGCTCGAGCGCGTGCCGAAATCGCAGAGCAGGACCTTGCCGTCGGGTAATTCGACGACGGTCGCCGTTCCGTTTCCGATGGCGAGCGCCCAGACGTCGACGGCATCGCGGTCGTGGCGGATCCATCGCGGGGGGACGAGCCACCATGCGATCAGGAGCATCACGGCGATCGGGAAGCCACGGCGCACGCGCATCCATTCCGGGCGAAAGACCCAGAGCCAGACGACGCCGTAGACCGCAATCAACCATGCGGTGGACGGTGAACGGCCGTCGAGCATCGTGCCGGGGAGGCGGGCGAGCCAGTCGACGCAGTCGATCATCAGGCCGGTCGTGGCGGCGAGGATCGGCCGGAGGACCACGCCGCTCGGCGGAAAGACGAGACCGGCGAGGACGGTGACGTAGCCGGTGGCGGTGGCGGGCAGGGCGAAGAACCAGAGGACGAAGGAGCCGAGCCAGCCCCAGGGCATCAGGTTGTTGAAGACATAGCACGACAGCGGCGCGGTGATCAGCCACTCGGACAGGGCGATGGCGAAGAGCTGGGCCAGCGCGAAGGCGACAAAGTCGCAAAGGCCGCCGAGGGCGCCCCAGCGCGATTCGGCGGCCTCCGTGAGCGTGGCCGCGTAGCAGGACCGGTCGAACGAAAGGGCGATGCGGTCCAGGTTCCACGCGGCGCACACTGTCGCGAGTCTTTTTGCAACGCGGGGCCGAAGATACAGGAGGCCGACAACGGCGAGGAAGCTGAACTGGAAGGCGGGGCGAAACAGGTCAGCGGGGTCGATCAGCAGGATGAGGAGCGCGGCACAGGCGAGCCAGTTCATGGAGTGGTGGCGACCACGGCGGAAGATCGACGCGCAGGCTAGGAGGCCGATGATCCCGGCGCGGAGAATGGACGGCCGCGGCTCGGCGATAGCGACAAATGACACGATCAGCAGGGCGACGAAGACGACGGTCGTTCGATAGGGGACACCGGCGATGCGTGTCAGCGTCCACCAGGCCAGCAACGACAGCCAGGCGACGTGCATTCCGCTGGCGGCGAGGAAATGGGCGTTGCCGGTGCTGACAAACGCGCGGTTCATGGCCTCGGAGACGGCGCTGCGCTGGCCGAGGACCATGGCGGCGATCACCCCGGCACCGGGGTCGTCGCCGGCGAAGGTGTCGTGGAGGAGGCAGGCGCGGAGGTGTGTGCGGAGGCGATCGAGCGTTCCGGCCCAGGTGCGGGCGTTGGCCCGGGTGAGGACGCGAACCGATTCGGCGTGGGCGCACGAAAAGCCGGCGTGGAGGCCGTTTCGGTGTCGGTGGCGTGCCCAGTCATAGGCGCCGGGGTTTTGCGGACCAGGTGGGCGATAGAGCCAGCCGGTCATTTCGACGCAGTCGCCGATTCGGACCGAGTCGGCGGCTCCGCGGATGACGACGGCGACGCGGCCGCAGACGTCGATGGGCGCAACGCGGCCATCGAGAAGGGTGGCGTCGAGGACGAAGCGGGTCTTCGGGCCGACGGCGTAGGGCAGTTTCCATTCGGTCTTGGACTCGGTCACGCGGGGACGTGAGGCGACGCGCCCGCGGAGGTGGGCGAGGACCGGTTCGGAGCGTGTGAAGAAGACGATGTGGTTGTCCGGAAGCCTGCGGTCGGAGAGGGCGTGGCGGACGGATCCCAGGGCCATGGCGGCGAGGACCAGCGCCGCGACGGCGATTCGACCGCGTCCGCCGCGGGCGATGACGACGGCGGCGCCGACGGTGAGGAGTGCGACCGGTGTCCAGACGCCGAGATGGATACGGTCGTCTATGACGATGCCGGCGATCATTCCGATGGCAACGGGCAGCAGGGGCGCGAGTCGGCGGTGTCGCGGTATGACCGGCAAAGCGGACAGGCCGGGCTGGATCTCGCGTGGATTCATCCGTGGATGATGGGCCAGAACGCCCGGTAGAGCGCCAGCAGGGCGAGCTGAGCGATCTGACCGCAGGCGAAGAGGGAGGGACGCGTCTGGCCGCCGCCGCGACGTGCCATGACGACGGCGACAAGGAAGCTCGCGCCGAAGACGAGCATGCCGATGATGATGCCGATGAGAAAGTTCCGCGAGCGGCTGCAATAGATCGCGGTGAGGACCATGGGGAGGATGGCCGCGAGGATGAGCCTGCGGGGGCTCATCGAGCGGCAGAGCGCGACGGTGTCGGCGTCCGCGTCGTGGCCCGGACGGCCGATCGTCGCGGCGAGGAGGAGGGCCCATCGGCCCCAGAGCGGGGCCAGCAGGAGGGGGCGATAGATCGGCTGGGGGTACACGAAGTTGAAATGGGAGCGCCAGTCGGCGGGGGTGGGCCACCAGGGCGCGACGGCCGGAATGCTGACAATAAATACGTATTGAGAAATCAGCGTCAGGATGAGGACGAGGGTGCCCACGGGCGAGAGGGGTGTCCAGCGGTCCATCTCGTCGCGACGGGGCCGTTCGCCGGTGAGCAGGTGGGCGGTGCGGGCCAACCCCATCGCCAGGAAGGGGCCGGTGAACAGGCACTCGAGCAGGACGACGGACAGGGCGGGCACGACGCGGAGATTGCCGGTCTCGCCGAAGAGCCGCCACGTCACCCGAAAGACGATGGCCCAGAGCAGACCGACGACCAGACCCAGCGGAACGAACCACCGCGCCGCCCGGTCCAGCGTCGGCGAGGCGGATGGCACCGGGCGGTATCCCGGGGGAAATAGAAAGCGAAGGGCGTCGGTCAGCGCGCCGCGGTGGCGGCCGGGCGGGTCGGTGATGGTGTCCGAGGCGGGCATTGTTCGCGTCCGGTCGAATTGAGAGGGGTCGGTCATTGCGCCTTCTGATCTTCGGCGTCGCGCCGAGGCCTCGGCCGCTGCCACCGCGGGCGCGGCGTGGGTGTACAATGATAGAGCCGGGCGACCGGATGCCATTGTATACCGTTGCAACATCGGGTAGGATGTCAAGGGCGAGCACCTTCCACAGTTTCCCGGCGAGCCGATACGGTGGCGGATCGGTCTCGATAGGCGGCGCGGTGCCGGGACGATACCGGGGCATCTGATGCGTTTCGCTCGTATTCGTGGACGTGGGTCGGACCGGCTTTCAGAGCGGAGTTTCGCGCCGCCGCGTTTCCGCCGGTGGCCGTGGCTCGCGCTGCCGGCTTTTGCGTGGTGGGCCGCGACGGCCGGGGGATTCCAGGTTCAGATCCCACTCCAGGTGGCCGGGCCGTCCAAGTCGGCTGCGCCCGTCCGGGCTGAGGGTCTGGTTCCGCCGCAGGACCGCGACGCCGAGAGCTGGTTGAAGCGGGCCGAGGAAGCGGCGGACCGGGGCGACTGGAAGCTGGCCGCCGACACGCTGGCGCGGGTCATCGCTGACCACGGGCACAAGACGGTGTCGCTTGACGAGGGTCAGCACTTTTACTCCGCCGCGTGGTGTGCGCAACAGCAGATCGCGGCGTGGCCGGCGGAGGGGCTGGAAACCTACCGCGTCCTCTACGACGGGGAGGCGGAACGGCTGTTTGAACTGGCGAAGAAGACCTCGGAGCTGCGCCCGCTGCGTGAGATCGCTTATGGCTATCCGCACACGACGGTTGCGCCGCGGGCGATTCTCCTGCTGGCGACGTGGCTGATCGATCGCGGGCACGGCAACGAAGCGATCGACGTCTTGAACATCCTGTCGACTCTGTCAGACGAAACGATCCCCCGATTTGACATGCTGCAACGCCTGGCGGTCGCGCACGCTCTGGCGGGACGGCGGTCGGGCGTGGACGCCCAACTCGCCGAGATGGCCCAAGTCGTCGCGCGCGCGGGTCCGGAGCGCGTCGAGCGCCTTCGAGTGCGTCTGGCTGCGACGGAGCGGTTTCTGGAGTCGCCGGCGATGGCCGCGTCGAGCGGGCCGGAGCGCCTCTCGAGCGCGCCGTGGACGCAGCTTCTCGGTCCCACCGAACAGGCCGGCCGCGGACCGCCGGTGAATCCGGCCATCACCCCCGACGTTCCATGGCATGTGTCCCTGCCGGGGGCGGACCGGCTGAACCGCGCGCGAGTCCGGCGCCTGATCGAACGGACCGGGCGGCCACCGGTTTGGCATGCGGTCTCGGACGGCCGGCTGCTGTTCGTGGCGACGCCGGGCGGTGTGGTGGCCCGTGACCTGGCGATGTTCGATCTGGCATGGCAGACGTTTCCGTCCAGCCCGCCGCGCGATCCCGCGATCGAGCGGCACCGCATCCTGAGCGGCCTGCGCGCGGTTCCGGATCAGGCCGAGAGTCTGGACATTCATACGACGCGGGTATTGTTTCACGAATACGCTGGGGCGATCTCGACGGGATTCGGCCTGGTGTTCGCCATCGAGCAGTCTGAGACGGTTGGAGAGCAGCTTCCGACGAAGCAAGGCGAGGTGCGACCGTATGTGCAGGGCGTCCTCTCGAACGAAAACTCGCTCCGGGCGTTCGAGGCGGCGACCGGCCGGGCGGTCTGGACGAAGGGTCGGGCCGGGCCGGTCGAGGACCAGTTGAAGGAGGCCCATTTTTTTTCGACGCCCGTCGTGGCGGGCCGGCGGCTGGTGGCCCCCTATGAGCTGCGAAAGGACCTGTACCTTGCCGTTCTGAAACCGGACGGCACGCTGGAGAAAAAGGTGTTGCTCGGATCGGGCCAGTCGGGGCTGATTCCGTTCAACGGGGTGTTGCAGCCGGCGGTCGCGGACGGAACGATCTACGTTCCAACGGGTGGCGGCCTGCTGATCGCCTTGAACGCGGCGGATTGCGCGTTGAGGTGGCTGAGTCGGTATGACCGTGTCGACGCGGTCGCGGGTTCTCGCGCGTCGGGAAAGCGGCAGGCCGTGTGGCTCCGTGTGCAGCCGGGCGCGGCGACGCGGGCGCAGCCCGACGAGTGGGGCTGTTCGCCGCCGGTGGTCTCGGGGGGATTGGTGCTGCTGGCGCCTCACGACGCCGAGTACCTCTATGCCTTCGACCGGCGCGACGGAAAAGTGCGATGGCGATTCGAACGCGGGCCTCATCGCTACCTCGTCGGGGCGGCGCGTCGGCGCGTCGTGCTCGGGGGACGGCGGGTGACGGCGGTCGATCTCGAAACGGGCGAGGAGGCGTGGAGTTATCACGAACGTTGTCCTTCCGGTCGTCCCGCCATCGCCGGCGACCACATCGTCGTACCGACGTTTGAGGGGCTGGTGACGCTGGACGCGGAGACGGGACGGCCGATCGGGGAGCTGGCGGCCTCCGACGTGCCGCTGGGCAACCTGCTCGTGACGGCCGATGCGCTCTACAGCGTGTCGGCGG
The DNA here is from genome assembly GCA_046754505.1 of Phycisphaerae bacterium. Taxonomy (GTDB): domain Bacteria; phylum Planctomycetota; class Phycisphaerae; order UBA1845; family UTPLA1; genus JAPULF01. The sequence goes on from JBHHVX010000058.1 coordinate 17,437, forward strand.
ACGCCGTCTACAAGTTTCCGGACACGGCGCGAACCCGGGCGTTGGCGGAGGAGCGGTTGGCACGGGATCCCAATGATGTCGACGCGGTTCTGCGGCTTGCCTGGCTCGCGGCTCTGGCCGATGACTGGCGCGGGGCACTGGAGATTCTCGATCGTCACATGCCCGAGGGCGGCGAGGCGGCGGAGGCGACCGCAGATATTCTGGCACGTGTGTCTCATCTGCGGGTGACGGCACTGTTGGAAATCGCCGAGGTCGATGACGCGCGCCGCGTCGCGCTGCTGCGGCGGGCCGTGGCGGCGGCGGATCGTCCCGATGACGTGGTGCGAGTGGGACTGGCCTATGCCGAGACCTTCGCCGACGACGGAGACTTTGCGACCGCGTTTGGACGGGCCATGGCGCTGCTGGCTGAGGCGACGGGCGGACCGGTGTCACCGGTGGCGGGTCTGGACATCCGGGCCGATGTCCTGGTGGCCGAGCGACTCGGTCGCTACGCCCGAGAGATGGAAGACGGCACCCGTTCGGCGGCTCGGGCCGCGTTCGTCTCGCGTTTCGAAGCGGTGGTGCAGGCGGGCGACCTCGACGCGGCCGAGCATCTAGCAGATGCCGTGCCGTTCAAACAGGCCGGGGCGCGGGCCGATCTCAGTCTGGCCCGGCTGGCGCTGGCCGGCGATGCATATGAGTCGGCCGTGTTTTTTCTGAGGCGCGCCGCGCGCCGCGCCGCGGGGACCGATTTCGCCGCGGAGGCGCTGGCGATTTTGGCGGTGACGCTGGCCGAGCCGGACGAGGGGCTGGCGGCGTCTGCGTCTGCGGCCGGACGGGTGCTTCAGGAGATGGCGACCGAATATGCCGGACGTCGGCTCCCGGCGAATTGGTCCGGTCGGCCGGCGTTCGAGGCCGTGGGCGACGTGGATGAGCTGATCGCGACCCTCGGGCCGACCATTGCGGCGGATTCGTTCGACCCCGCGCGAGATCGGCTGCATGTCGTACATCAAGATTCAGACTTGGGTGGTATTAACGCCGTCGCCACCTTTCACGACCCGCTGGTCACGGACGCGTTGTGGGGAGAGGCGTTGCCCGTCCGGTTCGCCCGCGAGGTCCGGGGGGTCGGGGTGGGGCGGACGAACGCCGGGCGGACGTGTTGGCTGAGCGGATTGGCGTCTGCTCCGGCGCCGGCGGCCGTCCAGCCGGTGATACCGGTGCGGGAGAAGGTTGACACGCTGCGCCCCGCGGCGGTGGCCGGCCGTGTTGCGGTGCTGGACTTGGGTGAACAACTGTTCCCGGTGGGGTTGATCTCGGGACGCTGCATGTGGAGCCCGGTGGCGGTGGATGAGAGCATCGGCCCGCTGCCGACGCCGTCGGTGTTGGCGATTGACGGGGTCGTGATCCAGGCGCCCGACGCGCGGACGCTCGTGGGGATCGCTGCTCGTGACAACGCCGTGCCCCGCTGGCGGCGGCGGTTCGACCGGCGTCGTCTTGGATGGTTGTTCAAGGTGAGCGGGCATCTGATCGTGGTCGACCGAAACGCGACGTGGTTGTGGGTGCTGGACCCGTCCACGGGGCGCGACCTGCGGCAGTTCGGACTGCTGGTCGGCCAGTCGCCGCCGTCGCCGGAGGCCTTGGATGACGAGACGCCGGATCCGGATGCCCGCGTGGTGGTGGCGGCGGGCGTCGTGTGCCGCAACGGGCTGAAGCGGGTCGTCGGGCGCGATATCGCGTCGGGTCGTGTATTGTGGGACCGGGCGTTTCGCGGCCGGATCACGGACGTGATCCGGCTGGACGACCGCCACATCGGCATCTGTTACCACGGCGATCGGCTCGCGGTGGTGCGCGCCGATTCGGGGGAGACCCTGAAGGAGCTTGAGCTCGATGATCTGGCGTTTCCGCTGATCCGGGCCAGGCTCGACCGAGTGGGGTCCGGCGGTCGGCCGGCCCAGGGGCGCGTGCTGCTGTTCGGTCGGACGGACGACGTGCCACCGGAGTATAAGATCGTGTCCTATCCGCTGGATGATTCGGAGCCTTGGGAGCGGGGGCCGTATGCCTACGCGCGGATCACATCGCGGATGATGCGTGCGTCGTCGGACCTCCTGCCGGTGATTCTTTACGACATCGGCGTCCGCAGAGGCGACGGCGTCGTGCTGTTCGGCGGCGGACCGCGCGTGAGGCTGTCGAGCCTGATCTTCCTGGATCGGGCGAGCGGCCGGCGGCTGGGGCGGTTGTTCGAGTTCGACGCGGACGAGCTGACCGAGGATGGGGCGCTCTTCGCGAAGAGACAGCCCCGAAACGTCACGGATGTCCTTATTCTGAACGGCCGCGTGGTGGTCGTGACCCCGGATGGATTCTGCATCTTGGCGAAGAAGCGGCAGCGGATCGACGTTTCCACAAACCGACCGCGTGGGATGGAGCGGCCATGATCGGGCGATGGATTGGGAGGGTGTGTCGGGTGGCGTCGGCCGCGGTGATGGTGACGGCTGCGTTGCCGGAGGTTCGGGCCGCGCCGAGCCGGCGGCCATGGCACATTACGGCCATGACCGAACAGGCGATCGGCAAGGCGCTCAAGTTCCTGGCATCGAAACAAGGGGGAAACGGGTCGTGGCGGAACGAGGGCCAGTATGGCACCTATCCGGTGACGATGACGTCGCTGGCGAGCCTGGCGGTTCTGGCGTCGGGCAGCACGCCGACACAGGGGGTGTACGCCCCGCTGCTTCGCAAGTCGCTGACGTTTCTGATCCGCTCGTCGCAAAACAACGGTCTGATCTGTCGATTCGGCGAAGAGGAGTCACGGTCGATGTACGGCCACGGCTTCGGCATGTTGTACCTCGCTCAGGTCTACGGCATGGAAGAGGACGAGGAGCGATCGAACCAGATTCGGTGGGTGCTTCAGAAGGGCGTCGACCTGACCGGCAAGTCTCAGAGCCGCCAGGGCGGATGGTTGTATACGCCCGACATGAACGGAGACGAGGGTTCGGTGACGGTGACGCAGGTGCAGGCGCTCCGCGCCGCACGCAACGCGGGAATTGCGGTTCCCAAGAAGGTGATTCGGCGGGCGATGAAGTATCTGGAGAAGTCATACCTGCCGGGCGGCGGCATCGCGTATCGGGTGGGCATGACCGATCCGCGGCCGCCGATCACGGCGGCGGCGGTGGCCTGCTGGTTCAACGCCGGCGAGTATGACAATCCGATGGCGCGGAAGTCGCTCGAATACTGCAAACTGCACATCGGCGTCGGGAACGATCGCCGCGGTGTGTGGGGCCATTATTTCTACGCGCATCTGTATATGGCCCAGGTGATGTATCTCGCTGGCGACCAGGAATGGGACGCTTATTTTCCGAAGATTCGCGATTCCCTGCTGGCGACGCAAAACGAAGACGGCTCGTGGGACGGGGACTCGGTCGGCCGGGTCTACGGGACGGCGATTGCGCTGGTGATCCTTCAGTTGCCCTACGGCTACCTCCCGATCATGCAGCGGTAAAAAGCCGAAGGCCGAGAACTGAAAAACTGAAGACTGAAGACTGAAGACTGGCCACTGGCCACTGGCCACTGGCCACTGGTAACTGGTAACTG
>JBHHVX010000059.1:0-20885 GCA_046754505.1 Phycisphaerae bacterium
CGAAGAGCTTGGCCGACACGCCGCGTATCCTGCGGGTCGCCCACGGTCGCAGTGCCTCCACGGGCAGGAGTTCGGCCCAACGCCCGGCAAACCGGTCCATCAAGGTGGGGCTGAACAACATGACCGTTGGCTGTTCCAGTTCGCATTGCCTGGCGGCCATGCGTAGCAGGAGCCGGTCCGTATATCCAACGCCAAGCTGGCTCAGACACTGCGAGAACAGCCTGAACGCCTTCGTCACGGGTGACCGGCGGACGCCGCCATGGAAATACCGAGCACACCAGATCAGGAAGATGGCGATCGCGAAAGCGACAGCCACGACCGCCAGCGACTTCAGCATCTCTTGAGAGTCTCGCCCTTCCCGAGGAAACGCCTGGCGCAGCCCCTTGAGCGACGTCGACCGACCGGCCTGAGCGAGCAGACATGCAAGCTGGTTCATCTCACAGAATCCCTCCGGTGGTCGCCGGTCGCCCGGCACCCTGACTGCGCAGACGATCGAACTTCTTGAGCACATGGATCGCCGTCCGCGCCACTCGTTCGTCTACGTCCGTATCCGCGATTTCCGCGATGCGGTCCGCCACCGTCGTCAGTTGCAGCCGCTCGGTGATCCACAGCGCCGCGGCGCGATGTCGCGGTCGGGGGTCGTTCAACATGTAGATCAGGTTGGCAGCTCCGTGCGGATTCCTCATGCGAAGCAGGGCGCGGACCGCCGCCGCCCGGACGCGGGCATCTTCGCTGTTGCATTTTCGCTTGATCAGCTCGTCACGGCGGTCGGCGCCGATTCGATCCAACCCGTGGATGGCCGCCGCCTCGACCGAGGGGGTTCCATCATTCAGCGCCCGCTCCAGGATTCGCCGGCTCGTGGGATCTCCGATTTGACCGAGTGCCGTCATCGTCGCCGTCCGCGTGCTCGGATCGCCGTCCTGTGCCAGACCGAAGATCTCCTTTCGGAACTGTTCCGCCACGCACAGCGTCAAGACGAGCTTCAAGGCCCGGAGGCGTTCTTGCGGCTTGCGGCCGAGGAGGTGGACGCGGACCTGAGTGGCAAACCCCGGCACAAACGTGAAGGCGTCGAATCCGGCGTCCCTTGCCAGGGCGGGATCGATGCGTTCAAAGTCGTCCCAGAGGTCGCTGAAGGTCTCCGAGAGCCCTGCGGTGGACAGCAGCTTCCGCCATGCCGCGGGACGTCCTGCGGGCACGTCATTTTTCTGAATGGCGTGTCGTTTGCGGTGGTCCAGTTCCTGGCGCGCGGCGCTGCGCACCTCGACATCATCGCTTTCCAGCAGCACGTTGAGGGTTCGCGTGCCCGCGGCGGTCCGGATGGCCATCAGCGCCCAGGCCGCGGCGCGATGGGCAGCGGGGTTGTCGAGTAGGAACACGTGATTCAGGATCGACACCTTGAGGTCCGTCGAGATTCCGAGTGGGAGAAGCCACGCCGGAAGGCGAACGGCCACGTCTGGCGGCAGAGAGAATACGGCCTCCAACTCATCGGAGAGCCACGACAACGTGTGGATGCTATGGAGGGCGCGGCCGATGGACGGGCTTCGCCCCAGCCACGCATATCGGACGAATTCGGCGAAGAACGCCGCGTCGCGGCAGTTGGCGAGGGTCGACACGACGCGTCCGCGCAGGTCTCTGTATCGAAGCGCGATGTACGCGAACGATGCAAGCCGAGGCGACAGAGATTTCGTGAAGACCTCCTGCATCGCGTGCGTCAACTTGCCGCGCCGCGACGATGGATGGTCGAATAGGGTCTCCTCGAGCTCCTCGGCAAGGTACATCGCCGCCTCGACCACCTCGATCTGGTGGTGGCTTTCAAAGGAAGAGAGTGCTTCGCGCAATGCCGTGGCCAGAAACTGCTGCTCTTGTGCAAGATGGTCGACTGCCGCAGCTACCGAGTGCGTCGAGGTCTCGCCACGCTCCGGCTGCGCCTGCAGTGTTGCCCGCGTCTCGGTCTGACGGCGGCGGAATAGATTCGAAAGCTCGAGGAGTACGGCCGCAGCCGTCATCCGGATTCGCGGCGACGCGTCATGCATCGCATGCGCCGGCAGGTAGGCCAGCCGCGGATTGCGGCTCCGCTGCACGATCCGAAGCGTGTTGAATCGGGTCTGTACCTTCCCGCTGCGGATTCCGGCGCGGAGTGCCGCGAAGAGCCGGGGGGTGTGGTCAACGATGATGGCCTGCGCCTGGTCGTCCACGTGATCGAAGAGTGCAGGCATGGCGTTGAGACCCTCATCCCGGCCTCGGTGCAGAAGGATTTCGACGATCTCAGTCTGAAGCTGCGGTCCATCAAGATAGCGTAGCGCCTCGACGAACGCGCGATCCGCGACCTCGGCCTTCCGATCGCGGAGGACTTCCAGGATTCTCGGTCGATTCTCCGCCATCGATCTCCCCAAGCAGCCCGTCGCGAAGGCATGTCACGTCGTCTGGCCGTGTTGGCTGGCCTGCGGCGGGCCTTGCTACGATACCCATCGCCGCCGCGCCTCTTGAAAGGCTCTCTGAAGGCCCGTTCAAGGATCGGTCACAACGCCGGTCCGGGTTAGTTGCCCCCCGAATCGCCGCGTGTCGGAAGGATCGAACCGTCGCAGTCAAACCTGCGTTATGATGGAGTATCCGGGTGATTCTCGGGCCTGACGCAGAGGGATCGCGCCGTTGCCCCCTCCCTCGCCCCGTGTCCGCGTATTCTCAGGAGATGTTCGGATGAGCGCATCATGGAGACGCCTGTTGTTTGTGTTGATCCTTGCCGCCGTGTCGGGAACATGGTGGGTGACCGCGTCCCGTTCTAACGCGGGACCTCGCGCTTCCGCTGCCGGAAGCCGGTACCAATATGTCGGCGTCCAGCAAAGCATTGCCCGCATTGACCTACAGACCGGCGGCATCGAGGTGCTGACGCGAGAAGGTGAGACTCGCGCAAGCCTGCTGATTCCGAGCGGACGGGCGTGGTCGTGGCGGCGCGTCCGGATCGTCCGCGCCGGCGACGGTCGTTCCATCGCGCGGCCGGTTCCGCCGGACGAAACTGCTCCGCTCGAGCCGTAACAGAACATCGACTCGGTCCAATCGACAGCCGTCGCGGTCGGGCTGACGCTACGGTACAGACGAAGAAGGGCACTCTTGACTTGAAGCAGCGCCGGAAGCTGCCGCTCTCGCCGTCGGAGCCTCAGCGACCGCGGCGACTTCGAACGCCCATGTCATCAAGTCACGAATCGTCACGATCCCCAACAACTGGCCCTCGGCGTCTGTCACGGGCAGGCAGGACACATGCTCAGTAAGCATCAACTCTGCTGCTTTCGCCAGTGATGCCTCCGGACCGATAGACACAAGTCGCCGTGTCATGATCTGATGAATGCGTTTCTTAAGCGTCCCGGCGTCTTGGGGCCGCTCCATGAGGGCGTGTCCCGCGAACGGACTGATCGCCTTCAGGACATCGCGATCGGACAGGACGCCCACGGCCTTGCCGTGCTGCAGGATCAGAACATGGTGAAACCGCTTTTTCTGAAACAGTGCTTTGGCTGCCCGTACCGAGTCATCCAAGTGGAGCGTGCACACATGGGAGCTCATGATGTCACGAACCATACGCATCGGCATCCTCCGGCCGGCGGTCGCAGTCACGGCGAAGGCGATCCGCCAATGGTTGCCATCGGGTATCGTCGCTCACCCCATCACTATCGAACGGCACAGCAGGAGCATCCCAGCGTCAGCCCCCTCGAACCCCCGCCCGGAAACGACGGGACCCCCGTGTGGCGCCGCCACACGAGGGTCCGGGTTTGCAACGATCCCTTTTTCGAAGAGCCGGCTACGCCGCGAGGAAGTCCTCCTGGAGGGCGGTTCGCAACTTCGCGAGCGCCCGATTCTGGATCTGCCGCACGCGTTCCTTGGTAACACCGATCAACAGACCGACTTGCTCGAGCGTCCTGGGACCGTCTCCACTCATGCCGGGGATCTCTTCGATGGCGAAACGGGCCTTGATGACGGTGGCCTCGACTTCATTCAACTCGGCCCGGTTCGTGTGCAGGATACCGCGTATCTCCTCGACGCATTGAGCCTCGCGCAGGGCTCGTTGTTCCTCCACATACTCGCTCTTCTCGAGTGACGGATCGAATTCCATGGGAAAGCGGCTCCGATAGCGGCCTGTTCGAAGAGCCACACGGCTGAAGCTTTTCAGGATCGCGCGACAGGCATAGGTGCTGAACTTGAAACCGCGTGCGCAGTCGAACTTGTCCACGCTGCGAAGCAGCGCCATGTTGCCTTCACTGATCAACTCGGCGTAGTCGACGTTGCAGAGCCGCGTTCGCTTCGCCATTGCAAGGACGAGCGCCATGTTCGACCGCACGATGACCGTCTTGGCCTCGTCGGCCTGGCTCGACCACCAGAGCAGTTCCGATGCGGTCCGCACCGTCAGCGGTTTTCCCCACCGCGCCCGGATCAGCCGAAACATGCGGTAACGAGCATAGTTCAGCCGCAAAAACAGACGCCGCTCTTGATCGATCGTGAGCCTGTCACCGGGCCGACGCAGCGTATCGAGCTTCGACCAGTCGATCTCGGCCGTGTTGAACCACGGGCGCGTCGATCGCTCGCTGCCGACTTCCTCGCCGAACAGATCCCGCGCCGCTCGTGCCTTTGTAAACGATTCGTGGCCCATGAACTCGACGGGATTCGAGAGGACCCGGTCCAACTGCATCCGATCCCGCTCACTCAGCTTGCGAAGGATCGACGGCGACGGCTGCCGCGTCTCCGGGACGACCGATTGCGGACCGAGCAAGGGCTTGGTGTGCGACGTAGCCATGTAAGGACTCCCGTGGCCTCCAAGGGCCACTTCGGCGGCGCGTGACCAAAACACACCGGTGGGGGAGAAGATCGCTCGACGTCTGGCACCGAACCTGCGACCCACCGTCGGTCTTGCTACCGCGTATCGTTTATAGCTCTTTACAAGCTCGCCAGATGGCCGCTCTCAGACCACCTCGCGGGCAGGGCGACTCTCGTCGAGAGTCTTGCGGGGGGGAGTCTTTCAATATCCTGCCATGGTCAATATAGCACGGGAACGCAGACAGGCAAATCCAAAAACCGGCAAAAAATGCACGAATCGGCTGGCTGTCGCACGACACGAACGTAACACCCGTTGCTACAAGAGGATAGAGATCGGCCCGCGACAAAAAAATATCTAAAGCGGCCGCTCGGCAAACTGATCGACCGATAACACGTTGCCTGTGCTCCGGGTTGCCGCGCCCGACCCGCCCAGCGATGGGCATTCCATAGAAGGTTGGCCTCGGGCACAGCGAAGGCCGCAGGCCGCGGAAGCCTCGCCGAGCGCGTCGGCCATCCGTGGATCGACGGCCCCAAAAACGCGAGTTTGACCTCGTCGCTATCTTGGTGCACCACCCGCGCGGGAAGGGGGGGGGGAACTTCCTGATGCGGGCTTCTGTTACTTGCGGGGCAAGTAGGGGGAAATCGCCTCCAGCGTCGCCGGGGCGCCGATCGCCTGCTTGCCGAAACCCGGCTCGCCGCGGGCTTCCAACGACGCCGCCTGGGCCTCCGCCAAGTTGCTGATCATCATGATCGGGATCCCGGAGAGCATCGGGTCCGCCTTCGCACGCCGCAGCAGTTCGATGCCCTCGCTCCCATCTGAAAAGATCAGACGATTGAACAGGACCAGCGCATAAGAGCGCTCTCGCATGGATGCCAGTGCCTCATCGACGGACATCACGCGGTCGACGTCCACGTCGAAATGCTGCAGCAACATGGACCGGATCATACCGTGGTCCGGATCGCAGTTTCCGACATCCAGCACGCGCGTTTTCGCCATGAACGGGATCCTCCTATGGTGGCCACGAGCGCCCGATGCGTTGCCGCTACGCCGACCGGGCGCTACAGTGTGGGCTTCCGTCTGGTCCGCAATGCGGCGCGGTCGTCGGGGTCGCGGCGACAAGTCAAGCCGCCGGCCCGCGGGTCCGATTATAGCGGAGAACCTCCGGCCCGGCCCGTACGACTGCACCGGCCATCGACGGGACGATTCCGAATGCGAGGCGACGATGCATTTGTCACGGCGGGCATCACGCGTACAGGAATCCGCGACGCTGGCCGTTGCGGCGAAGGCCGCCGCGCTGCGGCGAGCCGGGCATGACATCATCGGCTTTGGGGCGGGAGAGCCGGACTTCGATACACCAAATCGCATCAAGGCCGCCTGCAAAAAAGCCATCGACGACGGCCGGACGGGTTATGCCAAGCCGACCAGCGGCATCCCGGAGGCCCGATCGGCGGTCTGCGAGAAGCTCAAACGCGACAACGGACTCAGCTACCAGCCCGAGCAGACGATCATCACGGTCGGCGGGAAAGAGGCGTTGTTCCTGGCGTGCACCGCCTTGCTCGATGAGGGCGACGAGGTGCTGCTGCCGGCTCCGTACTGGGTGAGCTTCCCCGAACAGGCGCGGATGTGCGGGGCCGACGTGGTCGCGTTGTACCCGAGAGGCGGCGAGGACCTTCGGATCGCCCCGGAGCAGTTCGCCGAGGCCGTTACAGACAAGACGCGGGTCGTGATATTCAACAGCCCGTCGAATCCCGGCGGGTTCGCCTACAGCCCGGCCGAGGTGCGCGCCATCGCGTTGGTCCTTTCGGGCCGCGATCTGGTCGTGTTCAGCGACGAGATGTACGACCGGCTTCGATACGGCGACCGGCGCGAGCATCTCAGTTTTGCCGCCGTCAGCGACGAGTGGCACGCCAAGACCCTCACGTTCAACGCGGCGAGCAAGTCCTACGCCATGACGGGCTGGCGGGTGGGTTACGCCGCCGGCCCGACGCCGATCATCAAGGCGATGTGCCGCGTGCAGAGCCACACCACGAGCGGCACGCCGACCTTCGTCCAGCACGCCCTCGTCGAGGCCCTCACGGGCGACCAAGAAGACGTCGAGCGCATGCGCGCCGAGTTCGAACGACGCGGCCGGCACATGCACGCCCGCCTCAACGCCCTCGCCGGGGTTCGATGCGTTCGCCCGAGCGGGGCGTTTTATGCCTTCCCGGACGTCTCCGGCACCTACGATCGGCTCGGCGTCCGTGATTCGCAGGCGTTCTGTGCGGCGGTGCTCGAACGGGCGCACGTCGCGCTGGTGCCCGGCGCGGCCTTCGGAATGGACGCCCACGTCCGCCTCTCTTTCGCCAACAGCCTGAAACACATCGACGCCGGCTTGGACAGACTGGAGACGCTGCTCGGCACGGATGGATGACGGGCGTGCGCATCGCCCCGCCGGATCGAGTCGAACAGCGTGGGGGACACCCTTCCGTCGGGTAGCCGTCCGATCATCGATCCGCCGACGAACGGATGCGTGGGTGCTCGCGGGCTGAAACGGTGTGGATGAACCCACGGCACCGTCAACAACCTCGCAAACCCTATAACAACCGGCCTTAAGACGCCAGTCATCGACGCGCCGGACGGGCCTGTCGCCGCCATCGAGCGCAACTCATCGCCCGCCGTGCGGCAACCGATACGGAAACGGCCGTCGCGCGGCAGAATCAATCAGGAGGAGCGGAAAGATGCCGTCCATCGAATCTGACAGCCGTCCCAGCACACTCGTCCCGAAACATCGCGATCGCAACGTGATCTCGGCGATTGTCGGCGTGATCGGGTTCTTTCTGGTCTGGGGCCTGGTGCTATCGGTCGGCGTCGGCGGCCGCGCGGGCGCGACCTTCTTCAATCTGCCGAGTGCGCTGATGGTGGTTGTCGTACCCATGACGATCCTCATGGCCGTCTACGGTTGGGCGGGCATCATCGACGCTTTCGCCTGGATCGCTCGAGAACCAACGCCGGGCAAGACGGCCGAAGACGCCGTGACGTTCTTCCAACTGGCGGCGGCGTTCTCGCTCGCCACCGGATTGCTCGGCACGCTGGTGGGCCTGATGATGATGCTGAACAACCTGAGCGATCCCGCCGGGATCGGCCCCGGGATGGCCGTCTCGCTCCTCACGCAGCTCTACGGGGTCTTTATCGCGGTCATCTGCATCTCGATGGGGGCATACGTTGCCCGCCGGCATCGGTGTGTCGCGACTGCCAAGGCCGTGGGATTCCGCGCCGCCAGCGTCGCCGGGATCACGACCATTGCCGGCACGTTCGTCGTTCTCGTCAGCTTCTGCATCCTAATGCTCAGCCTGGCCCCTGCGCTGTAGGGCATCGTCCGAACTCCGGGAACGCTCAATCGCGCACGGCGAACAGTGTCGCATAGACGGTCGACCGCGCGCCAAACGTGAAATCTCGCACGCGCCGCAGGCCGACGCGCGTCAGTTCTTCGAAGAGCGCGCTATCGATTGACTCCCAGAAGCCGTATCGCGACGCTCGCAGCCGGTGCATCTCGGACCAATCGACGTAGACGGTGTCATAGCCCTGCTCGCGCAGCCATTCCACAAGCTGCCGCGGGGACCGTCGAGCCGCCGCATCGGCAAACGGGTTGTTGCTGAACACGACGGAGTAATGCACGCCGGGGCGCAGGTAGAATCGCCGCGCGTCGCCGACCATCAGCACCTTCCGGCCGGATTCCAGGATCTGATTCAGCACGGGCAGATGGGCCTGCCCGCTCCATTCGCCGGCCCGGATCATGGACATCGCCGCGTCGGCCTGCGAAGCGATCTCGAACACATGCGCGTCGCGGCACAGCGACAGCGTCGTTCGCAGGTCTATCGCCACCATGATCAGCAGGGCGCCCATCGCCCCGAGTCGGACAGGTCTTGTGGTGCATGCTTTCAGCGTGCGACCCAGTACCACCGCCGCGGGGACGAGCAGCACGATGGCGAATCGTCCGACCAGATGCGTCGTCGTCAGCCATACGCCGATCCCCAAGATGAGCATCAGACCGCAGGTGAGCGGGCCGCCATCGGCCCGGTGATCTTCGGGCCGGTCGTAGCCACTGGCATTGTGCCGCCCGCGCGATTTCAATCGCTCTGAGAACACTCCCAATAGACCGACAACCATCGAAAGAAGGATCGCTGGGCCAAAGATCGGCGAAGCAAGGACCTCGTCCCACAATCGGCCGAGCCGGCCGCCGACTCTGCGATCATTCGGATCAGGCAGATGACCCTCGTGCCACCGGGCGGCGCCGTCCTCGCTCCAGACGCCGGGCCGTTCGTGAAATACGCTGTGAGCCAGCGGAAAGACCGGGTTGCCGGTATACACGATGTTCTTGACCAGCCACGGAGCAAAGCCGGCCAGGCAGCACACAGACAAGACCGCACATCCGCGTATCCTCGGCTTCGCCACGCGGACGGCCGCGAGGGCCAGCGGGATGGCCACCATAGGCACGGCCGTATACTTGCAGCCGCACGCCAACCCGGCAGCCAGCCCGGACATCGCGGTCCACCGCAGGGCCGTTCCGTCCTTGGCGCGGGACGTCCGGATCAACGCCGCCAGCGCGAGGGCCGTGAACAGCAGCATGCCGTTTTCGGCATAAGCGATGCCGGACACGTAGGTCAGAAACGGACACGACGCGGCGACGGTCGCCGCGATGATGCCGCTCCTCGGTCCGTACTCCCGACCCGCAAGCCAGACGGCCGCCACGAATAGAACGCCGAGCGCGAGGTTCAGCAGTTTTGCGATAAAAACGGCCGCGACCGGGTCGCCACGCAGGACGAACGTCAGCAGATAGAGCATCTCGACATTAAACGGAAAGTTGCTGTAGATGTTGTGGGGAAGGTAGCCGATGCAGCCGGCTTCAAGATACTCACGCGGCGCGGCGAAGTGATATTCCAGCACGTCGTAGCCGTTGCCCTCCGGCGGCCACAGGATTCCGGGCGGCACCGTCGAGGCCAACACGGCAAGCGTTACGAAACCGAGCACCGCGAGCCAGAGCCAGCGAGACCGCCCGGCGTCGGAATCGTCCGCTGGGTGCGTTCCGACGCGAATCAGCCCACGCACCCGCCCGACGCCACTCAGCCCGGACGCCGCCAGCAGCACGACCCAGACGCGGCGATCGAGGATGCCCAACAGCCCCAACCCGAGCACCAGCAGTGCGAGACACCCCAGTCCCAGCGTGGTCGCCGCGATGAGTTGCCAACGGAGTTCCGCCCGATGCAGCCGCAGGCCTCGGACAATCCACAAGCCCGATCCGGTCGCCGCCAGCAGGATCGCCAAGGCGATCAGGCCGTCCGTCCCAGCGATGAAGAGAGACGTGGGGGAGACCGACGCCACAGCCGCGGCGCTGCCGGCGAGGACGATGAACGCGACCGTCCTCGCACGCGGCCCACCACGTGATCCCGGTTCGATGGTGTTGTGGGGTCGTTTGGTCATGGTCCGCCACTATATCGCCGCGACGGGGCCTCGCCGCGGCGATGTAGGGCGTTTTCGGCGGCCGAGGGAACTCCGCCGCCCGTGCGGGCGTCACATAGGGTGAGCGACAGGGTTATACTGATCGCCGAACCGAGCACGACCACACAGAGAGGAGGCCACCATGTGCGATTTGCGAAACCGTCCGATCCGCGGGGCAACACTGGTCCTCGCGACCTGCATCACCGCCGCCTGGCCCTTTGCCGCCATCGCTGCGGCCGAGGACACCGCCGATTCCAAGACGGCTCTCACCATCTACAGCACCGCCCGGCCGGGGGCCATCCCGCCGGAGTTCTACCGGCCCGTGCCGCCGTCGCAGGGTCCTCAGCAGACCTACTGGGACGCCATTCCGGGCTACGCGGTCGTCAAGCAGGAACGGACCGTCGACTTGTCCGAGGACCGCTCCACGATCCGATTCACCGACGTGGCGGCCCAGATCGATCCCACCACCGTGAGCTTCGTCTCGCTGACCGACCCCGACACGACGCGCGTGCTCGAACAGAACTATCAGTATGACCTCGTGAGCACGGCGAAGCTCATGGAGCGATACCTCGACAAGCAGATCACCGTCGAGCAGGTCCGCGGCGACAAGGTCAGCACCCTGACCGGCACGCTGCTCAGCACCGCCGGCGGTCTGGTGCTCAAGACCGGCAACGGCATCGAGGTCATCAACGGCTATGCCAACGTTCGGTTCCCCGAGCTGCCCGGCGGCCTGATCACCAAGCCCACGCTCGTTTGGGACGTGATCACGGAGAAGCCCGGCCCGCACCGGACGCGCGTCACCTATCAGACCAAGGCCGTCACGTGGTGGGCGGACTACAACGTCGTGTTCGCCGAAGGCGCCAACGCAAACAAGGGCGTGCTCGACATCGGAGCGTGGGTGAGCATCATCAACCAGTCCGGCGCGAGCTACGCGGACGCGAAACTCAAGCTGATCGCGGGTGACGTACATCGAGCGCCGCAGCCGCAATGGCAAGGCGATGTGATGCGGCCCCGCGCGGCCCTGGCCATGGAGCGGAAGGCCTCGGGCTTCGAGGAAAAGGCCTTCTTCGAGTATCACCTCTACACGCTCGGGCGCCCGACCACACTGCCCGACCGCTCCACTAAACAGATCGAGCTGTTCCCGACCGCCCACGGCGTGCCCTGTGAAAAGGTGCTGGTCTATTACGGCCTGGCGAGGGGATTTCGCGGCTTCTACCCCAATCCGATGACGGACCGCAACTACGGCACACAGTCCAACAAAAAGGTCGACATCTATCTGCGATTCAAGAACAGCACGCGGAATCACATGGGCATGCCGCTGCCGTCGGGCCGCATCCGCGTGAGCAAGCTGGACCCGGCCGACGACACTCTGGAGTTCATCGGCGAGGACACGATCGACCATACGCCGAAGGACGAAACGGTTCTGATCAAGCTCGGCTCGGCCTTCGACGTCGTCGGCGATCGGAAACAGATCGACTTCAAGTTCGACAGCCGTCGCGACTGGATGGAGGAGACCATCGAGATCAAGCTCCGAAACCACAAGGACAAACCCGTCGACGTGATCGTCAAGGAGAGCCTCTACCGCTGGGTGAACTGGCGTATCACAGAAAAGAGCCACCCGTACAAAAAGACCGATTCCCGCACGATCGAGTTTCCCGTGCGTATCGACAAGGACGGCGAAGTCACGATCCGCTATACCGTCAAGTACACGTGGTAGGATCAGTCGCGCCCGCTCGCGGCTTCGAGCCGTGGGCTTCAGCCCGCGAGGTTGCCTGCTTTCAGACAAGGCGAGTTCGACCGGCTGCGCGGCGGCTCCGACTCACTCGCCCGTCAGCAGCATCGGCCCGACGGGGACCACGGGAATGACGTAGACGTCATCGAGCGCGTCGGCGGCAGCGATCGGTTTGACGATCACGTCGTAGACCAGCCGGTTCTTCGGATTGACTTCAAAATGATCGACACGACCGATGACCATCGGGACCGGAACACCCAACTGAGCCGGCGCCGTATAGACGAAGTCGCCCGGACGGATCCGCCGGCCTGTCGCGCCCCGCTCCGAGGCGTCCTCGGTGTGAAGCGCTCCGTAGGGAACGTCGGGAATGACCATCTCCCCTGCGCCGCGGCCGTGCAGGCTGCATACGTATTCCACCGTTTCCAGCTTGTTGTCGGCGAGGTTGCCGATGCGCACCTCGATGGGGCGGGCGTCCACATCGGAGAAAAGCTGCACACGCGACATGTAGGGACTGACCAGTTCCACACGCCCGACCAGCGTCTCCCGGGCGAGCACGGCCTGGCCGACGCTCAGACCGCTCGTCCGACCCTGATCGACGAAAAACCGGGAGGCGACCCAATCCTGGCGACCGACACGGCGGGTCGAGCCACGGCTGAGCAGGACGACGTCGCGCAACGCCACAATGTCACGTCCGACGACGTTGGCATGAAGCAGCGGGGTGCTCCGCGGAATGTAGTTGTCGCGGCGCAGGGCGCTGAGTTTCCGCAGGTCGGTCTGTAACTGGTCGATCAGGGCGTCCTGGGAAATCCGGGCGTCCATCAGGGCCTGTTTCTCACGCTCAAGGCGCCGCACGACTGGGTCGTCATCCAGATCGGCGATCGACGCCGACGCCTGCCGGCCGAGATGATCCACCGCATGTTGTGCCGGCACCAAGAGTTGGACCACATGTTTCAGCGGGTCGGTCCAACCGGCCGGCAGCAGGAGCGCCGCCGCGGAAGCAACCATCAGGACCGCGAAGACCGCACGCCGGCTGGGACGATATCGGTTCCAAGCCATGTCCGGCATCCTAGCACAATTCGCCGCCGCTGCCCCGCTCCGCACCCGCGCAACGCTGTCGAACATCAAACGGCCCGCTAGAATCATCGCCGATGAAGCGGCGAAAGCAATGGGCGGACTATCTGCAGTATCTCGGCCTACGGGCGGTGGCAGTTGCGCTGTCGATGTTCTCGGTCGAGTCCAATCGGCGCATGATGCGGCGGTTCGGTACCGTGTGGTTTCACCTTCCCCACGCGCTGCCCGACATCCACGTCCTCCCGGCGGTGGGTCGACTGCCGCTTCTCCGCTGGACGATTCGCGCCGCCGCCGGCGCGAACAGGCTGCTCGGAAAGTTCAGGGAGCACCGGAACCGCGCCGAGCGGAATATTCGCCTTGCGTTTCCCGACTGGGACGAGGCCCGCGTCTCCGCCACGGCGCTCGGGTCCATGCAACACCTCGCCATGATGGCGGTGGAGGCCCTGCGGACGCCGCAACTGATCAGCGTCTGGACCTCGCCGCGTCATGTCCACCTCACTCAACTCGACGAGGCCATCCGGGTGCTGCTCCGAGGCCGCGGGTGCATCATGCTGACCGGTCACTATGGAAGTTGGGAACTGCTCGGGTTCACGCTCGCGACGCTCGGGTTTGACATCGTCGCCGTCATGCGCCCGCTGGACAACGAATACCTGAATCGCTATCTGCTCGATGTCCGCGAGCGGAGCGGGCTGCGTCTGCTCTACAAAAAGGGAGCCGCGGCCTCGGCGGATGACGTGATCGAATCGGGCGGGGCACTCTGTTTCATCGCCGACCAGAACGCCGGGCGAAAAGGGCTGTTCGTCGACTTCTTCGGGAGGAAGGCGTCGACCTACAAGTCGATCGGCCTGCTGGCGATGCACCACGACGTACCCATCCTTGTGGGCTGTGCCCGGCGGGTCAGCCCGCGCTTTGAATACGAAATCTGCGTGAACCGGATCATCTACCCGCATGAGTGGGCGGATCGGCCCGATCCGCTGATGTGGATCACGCAGGAATACTCCCGGGCGATGGAGGCGTTCATCCGCGTGGCGCCCGAGCAATACCTGTGGATTCATCGCCGATGGAAGACGCGTCCCAAGGACGAACTGGCTGCATCGAAAGCAGGGGGGTAGCGCGCATTCCTCGCCGTGACACTGGAATGTGGCGTATCGATCTGTGACGTCGGGGCTTATCCCCGACGCAGCCGCGCGCGGCGCCTCGCTGCGTCGCCCACAAGAGACGACGCTACCGGATGTTGGCGGCCCGTTTTAACCTGCGCCGCGAAATACGGACAGGGGAGAGGTCGCTGTCTGGCATGCGTCAGGCCTTGCGTGAATCCATCCGGGGCGACCGTGTAGCGAATCCGAACAGAACCGCGCCCCCCAAGTCCGAGCCGACGACCGGCCGGCGAGCACCCGGTGCTCGATACCACGGCGTCCACCGTGAATCCTCACCGCGACGGTGGCCGGCGGGACGTGACATCTGTCGCCGAATGTCGGACAATACACCCAGTTGTGTTCGGAGGCATCGGCTTTGCACCCGGACCGGTAGCGCGACGTGTGCCGCGCCGTTCGCTCTGACGTTTGAAGAGCGATCGATGAAAGACCCCAGCCTTCCGCCATCCGGCGACGCGAGGGAACCATGTCCGAAGACGTCACGATCAAAGCGATCAACCAGCTCCGCGCTGTCGTGGAAAAGAACCCCAACGACGAATCCGCCCAGTTCGAACTGGGGGGTGCTCTGATGGCGGCTGCGCAGTATCAGGACGCAGCGCAGGCGTTCCAACGGGTTCTCGCACTGAACAGCCAACGGATGAAGGCCCACGAGTTGCTCGGCGCGGCCCAGAAGGAATGCGGCAACAAGGAACTGGCGATCCAAACGCTGCGAAACGGATGCATCGCCGCACGAAAGCTTGGCAACGCTCAGGCGATGAAGACCATGGGCGATATGCTCGCCGACCTCGGGGCGACCGCGCCCGGAACGGACGAGAGACCGCAGGCAGGCGACGAGAGCGGCTGGTCCTGCTGCCGCTGCAGCGGTCCCGGTCCACGGTTGGAGCAACCTCCGTTCAAGGGCGAGCTGGGCCAAAAGGTCTTCGCGCACGTCTGTTCGACCTGTTGGGCGGAATGGATTCAGATGGGTACACGGGTCATCAACGAACTGCGGCTGCCGATGTACGATCCGGCCGCCCAGAAGATGTACGACGAACACATGGTCGAGTTCCTGTCGCTAAAATAGGCACCGGTATCTGTCCCGGTCCGCCCTCGCCCGGATGCCGGCACGAAACCGATGCGGTTTTCAGGTCGACACGATCTCGGGAGGCGCCTCCGGGATATCCCCGTCGCCATTTCCGAAGAAGTACACGAAGGCCCGCGACGCCCAGCCCAGCGGCACCGTCCGGCCCCACGCCGCGCCGTAGGACCGACTGGTCTGGCACATTTCGCACGCCCGGCCGAACCGATGCCCGCGAAAGGCGGCCCGACCGGCGACATACCACGCGCGGGCGAGTCGCCGCATCGCCACGGCCGGGTCCAGATGGCCGTTGGTCCGTGTCGATTCATAGAACCGCCGCAGCACCTCGGCCTTCACCGCAAGGTTGCGGCTCATGTCCGTCTTGCTCAGGCGGTTGGAGTGTAGCCGGCGCTTCGCCAGCGGCTCATCCAAGAGACCGAAGGGCTCTTCGACGCTGAGGCGAAGCCACAGGTCGTAGTCCTCGCAGACCGGCAGCGTTTCATCGAACCCCCCCATTCGCACCAAGAGCGATTTCCGGCAGACCACCGCCGGAACGTGTACGAAGCTACTGCAAAAGAGCTGCTCGGTGATATGCCCGCGATGGCAGGGCTTGGTGCGACCCGGCACCACACGCCCTCGAAAGTCAACGGGTTGCATCGGGCCATAATAAATCTGCGGGCCCTGTCGCGATGACAGGGCGTCGACGAAGCGCTCGAGCTTGTTCGCCAACCAGAGATCGTCGCTGTCCAGAAACGCCACGGTGTCGGCAACCGCCTCGCGAATGCCGCGGTTGCGGGCGGCGGCCGGGCCGCGCCGACTGGGCTGACGGAAAACCCTCGGCCTCGTCGGGTGGTCGGCGATCAGCGGTTCGATCGGCGAATCCGAACCATCATCCACCACGATCACTTCGTAATCCCGAAACGTCTGGGCATGCACCGAATCGAGGGCCTCTTGCAACAACGGGATTCGATTGTGCGTCGGAATGATGACGGAAACCGCCGGTCCGGCCATGTCGGTGGTCCTGATTCAGAAGTCCGCGTTCCGTTCCGTATGTGAAAAGAACCGTCAGTTGCGCCCACGTCGAGGGCTCAACCGGCTGGCTCCGACGCAACCGGCCGGAGAATCGGCCTACCTGTATCTGACAAGCCCGCGGTCGTCTTGCGAGGCGGACGACGCATAGTCTTAGGCCGCGACCGAAGATCGGTCAAGTGCAGAAATCGCCGTTGCCGCAGCTTTCGCCCTCCACTTCACGAAACGGAGCGGATCGGTTTCACGGCGACGACTCCGGAGGTTGGCCGAAGCGGCCCGCGCGGATACCATGACCGATCCGTCGGCGGCGCCCCCGGCCAAGGTGGCAGACGGTGGGGTAATGCCGCGAGCGACCCGAAGCCATCCGCGCGGCACGCGTCGCGCAGGGAGTTGATTCGATGACCTTGCCCCCATTGGAACCGGGCCGTCGTGTGCGGGTTATTCAACACATCGCCACACGCGATGGCGAATGGAGCACTCCCGTTGAGGGCTGTGTCGTTTCGTGCGAGGCCCGCCCGACGGGCAGTTGGTACGCACACGGCAAGAACAAACGATTGTGGCTCAGACGCCTGCGCCTGGAGAAGGCCGACGGCGAACTGGTCGACCTGACGCTCGATGTTAGCTCACGGGTTACGGTCATCGACCCCACACCCGCGACCGACTGACTTCTGCATCGGATGGTGAAGGGGGGGGGATCGCGTGAGACCCCGGGCTCCTCCGGCGGGAGAGACCCCTCACCGAAACCGGGTTGGCGAACCAATGATGCGCTTCGTATCGAGACTGACCTGTGTCGTGTGCGGCGGCGAAACGGAGGCCCCACGTTCGGCAGGGAACTGCCCCGTGTGCGGGGATCCGTTTGCCGTGCTGGAGATCGAATTTGATCTCGTCAAGGTCGCCCGCAGCATGACCGCCGAAGCGTTGGAGCATCGGCCCCGCACGCACTGGCGTTACCACGAATTGCTGCCGATCGAGCCGGACGAAGAGGCGTTCGGATGGCCGGTCGGCTGGACCCCAATCATCGAGGCCCCGCGGCTCGCCGAATGGGCCGGCTGCGGTCGGCTGCGACTCAAGGATGACGGACGCAACCCGACGTCGAGCTTCAAGGACCGCGCCTCCAGCATCGGTGTATTGGACGCCCGCCGCAAAGGCGCCGAGCGAATTGCCTGTGCCTCCACCGGCAACGCCGCCAGCAGCCTGGCGGGCTATGCCGCAATGGCGGGTTTGCCGGCGACCATCTTTGTCCCGGAACGGGCGCCGGAACCGAAGGTTGCGCAACTGCTGATCTACGGCGCGGAGGTCCGCCGCGTCCGCGGTACCTATGCCCAGGCGTATGACCTGTGCACCGCCGAGTGCGAGCGGCACGGCTGGTACAATCGAAACTGCGCGATCAATCCGTACCTGGTCGAGGGCAAGAAGACCTGCGGCCTCGAGATCGCCGAGCAGACCGCCGGCCGCGAGCCGGACTGGGTGGCCGTCAGCGTCGGCGACGGCTGCACGGTCGCGGGCATCGCCAAGGGGCTTGTCGAGATGCACAAGCTGGGCTTCATCGCCAAGGTCCCGCGCGTATTAGGGGTGCAGGCAACCGGCGTCGATCCAATCGCACGGGCCTTCGAGACCGGCGAGCTGCCGATAGGTTTCAGGGGCGCGACGCTAGCCGACAGCATCGACGTGCCCGTGCCACGCAATTGGCGCAAGGCCGTCAAGGGCGTCCGAGCCACCGACGGTACGTTTGTCCGTGTGACCGACGACGAGATCACCGAGGCCATGAAGACGACGGCCCGACTCGGGGGCGTTTTCGCCGAACCGGCCGCGGCGGCGGCGGTGGCCGGCGTCAAACGGGCCGCTGCGGACGGCCTGATCGACGCCCGCGCCGACGTCCTCGCCGTCATCACCGGCAACGGCCTGAAGGATATCAAGACGGCGATGGCGATCGCGGGGACAGCAACGGACGTAGATCCAGCCGGTACACCTTGCGGTGCGGATGCTGAGTGAGAACGAGCGCGACTTTCACTGAAGAGGACACATTCCTGATGCAAGTCAACGAAGAGTCGCTGAACAGAGCCGTTGCCTGCTGTCGTGAGCGCGGCATCCTGATCCCCACCTTCGCCCAACTGCGCGATCCGGCGTCGATTCCTGATGCCATCAAGGCCCGGCTCAAAAGCGTCGGCCTTCAGGACGTCGATCCGCTCAATCTGTTCCGCATCACCTGGAAGAACGAACCGGTCGAGACCGGCGGTCTGTTCAACGGCGGCAACTGGATCGAGTTTCCTCCGGCCCTGACCGGCACCGAGGCCCGGATCATCGGCATCGTCGGCAAGTGGTTCCCCACCGGCGCCCACAAGGTCGGAGCGGGGTTCGGCTGTCTCGTGCCGCGGCTGGTCAGCGGTCAATTTGATCCGACCACGCAGAAAGCCGTCTGGCCCAGCACGGGCAACTTCTGTCGCGGCGGGGCGTTTGACTGCGCCCTGCTGGGGTGCCACGCCATCGGCATCCTGCCCGAGGAGATGAGCTGCGAGCGTTTCGACTGGCTCCGGGCCATCGGCGCCGAGGTTATCGCCACGCCCGGATGCGAGTCCAACGTCAAGGAAATCTACGACAAGTGCTGGGAAATCCGCCGCACCCGGCCGGATTGCGTGATCTTCAACCAGTTCGAGGAGTTCGGCAACGCCGTCTGGCACTACCACACGACCGGCAGCGTCATCCAGGAAATATACGATCGTATTTCAAAGGAGGAGCCGCGCGGGCTGAAGCCCGCGGCTCATCGACTTCGCCTGGCGGCCTATGTCTCGGCCACTGGCTCTGCCGGCACCATCGCCGCGGGCGATTTCCTCCGGACGAAACACCCCGGCCTCCGTGTCGTCGCCACCGAGGCCCTCCAGTGTCCGACACTGCTCCGCTTCGGCTTCGGCGGCCACCGCATCGAGGGGATCGGCGACAAGCACGTTCCCTGGATTCACAACGTCCGCAACACGGATGTCATCTGCGCCGTGGACGACGAACAATGCTTGGCGCTATTGCGGCTCTTCAATGAGCCGGCGGGGCACAAGTGCGTCACGACCGTGGGTGTGCCCGAAGACCTAGTGCGTCAACTTCCCCTGCTGGGCATCTCGGGGATCTGCAACCTGATCTCGGCGATCAAGACAGCGAAGATGTTCGACATGGACGGCCGCGACGTCATCTTCACCTGCCTGACCGATTCGACCGACCTCTATCAGAGCCGCCTGGCCGAGCTGCGCCAGCGCTGCGGTCCCTACGATGCCGCAACTGCGGTGCGGCACTTCGGCCGCTACCTTGAGGGCGTTGGCCCCGATCACATGCGGGAACTGACCTATGCCGACCGCAAGGCGCTGCACCATTTCAAGTACTTTACCTGGGTCGAACAGCAGCAGCGGACCGTCGACGACCTGCGGAAACTGTGGGCCCCGGATTTCTGGACCGAAATGTTCGCCCAAGTGGGCGAATGGGACCGATTGATTGAGCAGTTCAACGAGCGGACCGGCCTAACCGGCGGTTGAGGGGTCGCCGTCTGCCGGCGGCGACTCGCGGAGGTCTCGGGACGCCTGAGAGGCGACGCACCGATAACACGAGGTTCATGCAACATCATGCAAGTACGATTCACCTGTCCGGCCTGCCGCCAGTCGCACGTGCTCGACATGCCCGAGACGACGATCCATATGACGTGCTCGCGAACGGGCAAGCACCTGGAATTACGTCTCGCCGGCGGCGGTGAGGTCAAGGCCCGTATCGTCGGCGCGGAAGAGGATGCAGTGGACGAGGGCGCGGCGTCGTAGTGTTCCCTCTCGCCTGATTGCGTGGGGACCATCGAACACACTTCAGACGGCGATCTTCCGCATCAGTCGGCTGACGTGTTTCAGCCCCTTCGGGCCGACCTTCACGAGCAGGTCGACCATCGACCCGACGGACAGCAGGAAATCGTTCATGTCCTCCAGCCGCCTGAGATACGTCTCCGTGTCCTTGCGGTCTCCGCCGCCGGTCGCCACACGATCGCGCCGGGCCATCTCCCGGCAACGAGCGATCGTGTCGAGAATAGGCTCGATCTCCCGCCGGCGCCGCTGCCGGACGATCGTCTCGAACATCCGCCACACGTCGGTCAGCGCGGTGAAATACTCCTTTCGGTCGCCGCGACGGTGGACCCGGTCGATCAGTCCCCAGTCGACCAGCGAGCGGAGGTTGATGGAGGCGTTGCCGCGGCTGATCTGAAGCAGACACATCACGTCGTCGGTGCAGACCGGCTCGGTAGACACGAACAGCAGCGCATGAATCTCCGCCATCGTCCGGCTGATACCCCAATAGCTGGCCAGCTCGCCCCAGCGGCGAATGAACAGCGCCCGCGATCCATCCAGCGTCCTTTCGGCCATGGCAATATCCCCTTGAACAATCGCTACGTCGGAAGTTTCAGTATGATCTGAAACAATCATCCGTACGCAATCGACCGTTGTCAAGGGATACTTCCGGCGCGGCAATCTGCGGCGATGTCGCCGGCACCGCCACGCCGACCGAACAGAACCGCGCCCTTGAGAAAGCGGCCCTGACAGAACCCGCGCT
>JBHHVX010000060.1:0-20655 GCA_046754505.1 Phycisphaerae bacterium
CGTCATCGGATGAACTGAAACTCCCGCGTGTTCAGCAAGGCCCACTGGAGGTCCTCCCACCGTTCGTCCCGGTGGCCGGCGCCGACATAGCGGAGGGCCGCGGCCCGTTCGCGCCCGGTAGGCTCGCGGGTCAGGAACTGGACGAACACGGCGTCGACGATCTGCCTCGCGTTGAATCGCCGCACGTCTCTCCATTGCCGAATCGGGTGGGCCGGGTGCAGCTTGATCGCTTCGTTGATGAGCGCGCCGTTCAGAAGCGTCAGCGACTGCTGGATGCTGCCGGTTTCGCTTCGCGGCAACAGCGTCTGGCGGTCCGTGCAGCCGAAGGTGCGGAGGAAGCTCCGCGGGTCCGGGGGATAGGTGACCTGAATCGAGGGCTTGAAGCGGTCGTCGTCGGGGAAATACCGGCCGGTGGCGACGAGGATGGAGTCGTGGAACTGTTCCGCCGTCATGCGTCGCAACAGCATGCCGTCGAAGAGCACCTCGTCGCCGGTATCGCCTCCGTCCGGGGCGGCCCGTGGCCTGCGGCGCGCAGCGCGGCTGAGACGCTCGACCGTGGTCTGCTGATAGGTGCGAGAGTTGGCGATCAGGCGGAGGATGTGCTTGAGGTCGTAGCCGTGTTCGATGAACTCGAGGGCGAGCCAGTCCAGAAGCTCGGGATGGGAGGACGGATGGCGAGGGCCGAAACTGTCGGGCGGGTCGACGAGGCCGGTGCCCATCAGCTTCTTCCAGATCCGGTTGACGGCGACGCGGGCGAAATAGGGGTTGTCCCGGCGCGTGACGAGGTCGGCGAGGCCGCGCCGGCCACGGCCCGCGTCCGAAGCGGCGCCGGTCAGGAAGGTCCCGCGGGCCGAGCCGCCGCGAGATCGGACCGCGATGTACGGGATTTGGACCTTTCGCCCGCGGCGGAAGACGGTATCCCGTTTGTAGACATGTGACTCGGTTCCTCGCCAGAAGGCCGCCATTCCCTCAAAGTCCTTGCGCTCCCACCAGTCGAACGGGTGGTTGTGGCACTGGGCGCACTTGAGTTGCACACCGAGAAAGGTCTGCGTCACCGTCACCGTGAGGACGTTGGGGTCGGCGCGATCGCGCAGGACAAACGCGGTGGCCGGCCGGTCGGCCGCCTTGCCGGTCGCGGTGAGCAGGGCGCGAACCCACTCGTCGTAGGGCCGGTTCCGGAGCAACTGGTTGTGGAGAAACCTCTTCAGTGAATTGGGCGGCGTTCCGCGCGTCTGCCCACGCTCCCGGAGCAGGTCTCCCCAAAAGGTCGTCCAGTGGTCGGCGTATTGCTGCTGCTTCAGGAGGAGATCGACCCACTTGCGGCGCCGCTCGGCCGGCTTCCATCGCAGATATGTGCGGATATCGGCCGCGGTCGGGATTACGCCGACGAGATCGAGGCTTGCCCGCCGGGCGAAATCGGCATCGCCACACACCGGCCTCGGGTGGCCTCTCCGTTTCTTGATGCGAGCAAGGATGAAGTTGTCAATCGAGTTGAGCGGACGAAAATCACCGAATCGGACCTCCGGTACGGACGGGCGGACGTCCGGCAGGGGCGGTATCGATTGGCGCTCGCCCTTGGGACGCGTCTTCTCGAAGGTGGGCATGTGATGCTCGTCGGCAGACGCCGGCCCGCCTGTTGCGCAGACCACGACCGCGACGCAGATCGAGCAGACCTTGGACCATCTATCAGAGACTGCAATCATCCGTGAACCTCCGGCCCCGGAGTTCGGCCCTCATGCAGATCGCAACACACCGGATTCTATCGCTCATTCGCGCGTTGAGCAATGAGAACGTGGACCAATTGAAGTTCATGGCCGCACCTTGAGTCCGGGCGAGGCGGAACCGATACACATTCCGACCGGCCACCAACGGGCAAGCGAAGATCCGAGGCGACATTGATGAAACTGTACATTATCGGAGTGACTCCATGGACGTACGTCTGATCAACCCATTTGTCGCGGCAATCTCCAACGTCTTTGAGACCATGGTGAACGTGAAGGTCAAGA
This sequence comes from Phycisphaerae bacterium, assembly GCA_046754505.1. Lineage (GTDB taxonomy): Bacteria > Planctomycetota > Phycisphaerae > UBA1845 > UTPLA1 > JAPULF01. The sequence continues at coordinate 2,007 of JBHHVX010000060.1, forward strand.
TCGGCAAACCGGTCCTGAAGAGTGCCGAGCTGATCTCGGCGGACGTGTCGGGTGTGATCGGGCTTTCCGGAGACGTGCAGGGCTGCGTGGTGCTGAGTTTTCCGGGACCGGTCGCCTGCAAGCTGGCGAGTGCCTTTGCGGGAGAAGAGATGACCATGGAACACCCGGATTTCGCGGATGCGATCGGCGAGCTGGCGAACATGGTCGCCGGCAACGCCAAGAAAGACTTCGGGGACTATAACGCGGCGATCTCGCTGCCGAGCGTCATCACCGGCGCCGGACACAATGTCTCACAGTCGAAGGCGTACCCCTATCTGGTGATCCCTTGTGAGACACCGCTGGGTTCGTTCAACGTCGAGGTAGCTTTTGTCGCGGAGAAGAAAGCCGAGTCTGTGCCGCAGCCTGCCGGCGCAGCAACGTAGCGAGATCGCGGAAACGAAAACGGCGGGCATCGGAGCGGTGTCTCTCCTCCTGGACGTCGTCGCCTCCAACAGGCGGACGATCCTTCCGGGCGGGGGCCTCGCAAGAGTCGGACGGACTTCGCAACGCGGACGCGGACGGCACGAATCATGGCGATGAACACCGTATCCCGGCAGTGCATGAAGGTCACTGTCGATTTCGATCGCATGCACGCTTGGCTGCTCCCCGTTGATGGGACGGACGTCTTGCAGGTCAACGCGCCGGTCATCAATATGGCCCTCGAATCCGCAGAAGTGGCGGTGGATGACACGGTCGTCCAACGAATCAATGACTACCTGAATCAAATCGCCAAGACGCACCGGTTGCCGCGAAAGAAGTATCTGATCGCCGAGGCCCGACAGCCCGTCGAGGGCACCGACGGCCGACTGGAGTTGTCCTCGAAACTGACCGGGCCCATCGAGCAGGCAGGCCACGAGTTCGGTGGCGCCGGGAGTACGTTCCTGTCCGCTGGCCTGGTCGAGCCGGATACGCCCATCGGTCGTATCGTGGCGGCTGTCAAGGGCGTGGCCGGCGCGGATGTCCGGGGCAATCCGCTCCCTCCGTGCTGCATGGGGCGGTCCGTCGAGCTGGGTGACAACGTACGGCTGGCTGACGACGGCAAGACCGTGATCGCGATGCCGGCTGGACAGGTGATCTATCAAGACCGTACGGTGAGTGTGCGCGAGGCACAGGTGATCAGCGGCGATGCGTCGCCTGAGACCGATGACATCGAGGCCGATCGGCACGTTTGTGTCTCCGGGACGATTCGCGACGGCGCTCGGGCGAAAAGCTCGAGATCGATCACGGTGGGTTGCGCGATCGAGGCCGCGGAGGTTCGCTCCGACGATACGGTCTTCGTTCACGGCGGCATCATTTCCAAACAGAAAGGCACGGTCCGGGCGAAGCGGAGTGTGTTCGCCAAGTTTTGCGAGGAAGCGGACGTCTATTCTGAGGGCGATATCCACATCGTGAAAGAGAGCGTCAATTCGACGCTTCACGCGGAAGGCAAGCTCTCCACCTGCGGCGCCATCATCGGGGGCCAGACGTACGCACGAGGTGGGATCGAGGCCGACACGTTGGGCAATGATTCGTATGTCGCGACGCCCATCCGGGTCGGCATTTCCGACAAGAACCTGTGGCGGTGGCGCGAAATTGAGGCGGACGTCGAAAAAAAGTCCCAAGCTGCTGCGCACATTCGGCGCCATGTCGAGCCGCTCATGGCGAATCTCAAGAGGCTCAGCCCAAAGCAGAAGGAACAAGCTACGGAGTTGATTTTCAAGGCCGACGAAATGGACGCGGAGATCGCGGCGCTTCGGGAAGAACAACAGCAGATGCGGGGCGATGACGGAGGCGACGGTGTGTCTGCCTTCGTTCATGCTCACATCTATCCCGGCGTCACGATCACAATCGGCAATCGTGAAGTTCGATTTCAGCGAGAACGGAAAGGCCCGGTCAGAATCGAGAGACAAAAGGTCAAGGGAGTGGACGAGATCGTTTCGGTCGATCCCGAGACCCATGACGCGATGGTTCTGATGAGCAGCCAGATCGAGATCCAGAAGCCGGAAGATCTCTGATCACCTTGCGGGCCTCCGTAATCGTCAAGATGGGGAACTCATGGGCGTCACCGCGTCACAGCAGGCCAAGTCCTCCGCCGTCATCCTGACTGGGGACAAGCTCGATCAGCTTCTGGATCATCTCGATCAACTTGATGCCAAGTTGGTGGAGAAGGGCGGCGGCGGCGTCCGTTCGTATCGGTTCCGAAAGGACAACGTACACATCGAGATCAAGAACTCTGAAGGGACGACATCGGAGTTCCTGCTGCCGGCACGCACGTTGAGCGCCGAGACGATGGCGTTTCTGCACCTCGGATTCATCCACACCGGAACACCATGCCGAATCCAACTGGTGACGAACCACAACATGTGGCATTCCGTGGAGGCCACGGTGGAGGCATGCCGGTACGTGGCGGGGCGACTGCACGATGTCCGCGTCCGCTTCGACCAGCCGATCGACGTCGCCATGTTCTGCCGTCAGGCGATCAGCCGTCGCATCCTCTTGGTGGACGACGACAGCCTGATGCTGCGATTGACGACGCACCACCTCAAGAGCATGGACGTCGAGGTGGTCACGGCAGAGGACGGCGAAGCAGGGGTCGAACAGGCGCTGAACAACGCTTTTGACTGTGTCCTGATGGACATCGAGATGCCCAAGCTCGACGGCATCGGAGCAATCCGCAGGTTGCGCAGCAGCGGCTACAACGGCAGAGTCGTCGCCATCACCGCGCTGAGCGGATCCGATCAGCGGGACCGCATCCTTGAGGCCGGGTTTGATACGTATATCGAGAAGCCCGTCTCCAAGAGCACGCTGGAGCAACTGATCGCCACGTTGGATGAAGAACCGATTCTCAGCAGCCTGGCCGGCGATGCGGACATGAAAGAGCTGATAGATGCGTTCGTGAGCGAGTTGCCCAAGCGCTGCCGAGCGATTGAAGAGGCGCTCGCAAAGAGTGATGTCGGGGACCTCGAAAAGACCGCCCGCAACCTCAAGGGTGAGGCCGGGGGCTACGGCTTTGAGCCGATCACGGAGGCGGCTGCTCAGGTGGAGGCCGCCGCCCGAGACGGAAGCGACGCCACCAATCTCGCTCATTTCGTGTCTCAGCTCGCCAAGCTGTGCCGGCTCGTGCGTGGAACGGGAATGTAGTCTGACGGCCCGCGCCTCCCTGTGCGAGCACCTCTGCGGACTCCACGGCGATCATCGGCAGGCGTCGGTCGTGGGCATGCCCCCGTCACCGCGAACGACCTCGACGTCCGTGCCACTTCCGTCGGTCTTTCGCCCTTGACCCCCGCTTGCTAGAATCCGCCCTCGTACCACGAGCCGGACATGGAAACGCTCAGCGCCGTAAAGAGGGACTCGCATGGGAAAGCAATCGTTACGATTCTGTTTCGCTTGTCTGATTGCGACCTTCGGTCGCGAGACGCTGATCCAAGGAGCCGAACCCGCCGCGAAGACACTGTCCGAACGCTACGCCGACGCCGCCAAACACATCATCGACGCGACGCTTGAGGGCAACGATGCCTGGAAAAAGATGGAAGAGTTGTGCGACGGCATCGGCAATCGACTGAGTGGTTCCGCATCGTTGGAGAAGGCGGTCCGGTGGGCCGTGGAAACGCTCAAGGCGGACAGTCAGGACAACGTTCACGCCGAGAAGGTCATGGTGCCGAGATGGGTTCGCGGCGAGGAATCGCTGGTCATGAGCAAGCCCCGTCGCCACCCGATCGCCATGATGGGCCTCGGAGGTTCGATCGGCACGCCCCCCGAGGGCATTACGGCATCGGTCGTGGTCGTTCGTGACGAACGAGAGCTGGAGGCCCTGGGCGACGGCGCGAAGGGCCGCATCGTCCTGTTCAACAATCCGATGCCCCCCTACGATCCGGTCAAGGGGGCCGGCTACGGTCGAACCGTCCGGTTTCGAGGCCGCGGGGCGATGCTGGCCGCCGGCAAAGGCGCCGTCGCGTGTCTCGTCCGGTCCGTAACGGCCCACAGCCTGCGATCGCCGCACACGGGCGCCATGCACGCCTATGAGGACACCGATCGAAAGATCCCCGCGGCCGCCGTTTCAATCGAGGACGCCGAGATAATCGCGCGGCTGTCGGCTCGCGGCAAAGAGGTGGTCGTCACGCTGAAGATGGCAGCGCGGAGCGAGGGCGAGGCCCCATCGGCAAACGTGATCGGTGAGCTGCGCGGCTCGGAGCTGCCAGACGAGATCGTTGTAATCGGCGGCCACCTCGATTCGTGGGATGTCGGTCAGGGCGCCCATGACGACGGGGGCGGGTGCGTGATCTCCATGGAGGCGATTCACGTCCTCCGAAAGCTGAACCTGATCCCGAGGCGGACCATACGCGTCGTCCTGTTCACGAATGAGGAGAACGGACTCGCCGGAGGCCACGCCTACGCCGAAACGCATCTTAAGGACAAGCATATCGCCGCGATCGAAGCGGACTCAGGGATCTTTCAGCCATTGGGGTTCTCTCTCGACGTGCGGAACCCTTCGAAGGCCGTCCGAGCGAACCAGCAACTCAAGGACCTTCTGACACTCCTGAAGCCAATCGGCGCGACGGAGGTGCGTGACGGCGGATCCGGTGCGGACATCAGCCCGATGAAACGGCGCGGGCCTGCGTTGTTGGGATTGCGGGTCGAAGGGTCTAAATATTTCAATTATCATCACTCGCAGGCGGACACGCTGGATAAGATCGATCCCGATGACCTGTCCAGGTGCGTTGCGACGATGGCGGTGACGGCGTATGTCATCGCTGACATGCCGTGGGCGCTGGGCGATCCTCCGCAGCCTGCCGACGAGCCATAGGCCGCGTCATGGGGTCTGTTTGTCGGACAGTTCTTTCTTCTCCGGAGGCTTGGCCCGCTTCTCGGATTGCAAGACCCTGATCACGGCCGGCAGCTCGAAACGGGAGTCAGGGATGTCCGCGTTGTGCCGAATGCTGTCGATCTCGACGAGTTGGCCGTGTGTCTTGAATCGTTGCGTAATCCGATGGGGCATCAACACGCCATCCACCGTGTGGTACTTGTCGTAGACGACCACCGTCTCGTACTCGCGATCGCCGGTGCTGAGAGTCAGTCTTTCGCCGATGAGGAGCTTGGTCTCCTTGTCGAAATACCGCGCTTCCGGTTTGCCTTTCTTCGGTGTCATGACAAGCTTGTAGCATGACTTATTCTCGAACTGCTCGATTCCGCCGAACGTGATCTTCGGGTACAAGTCCGCCCAGTGCAGCTCGAAATTGAAGGTTGAATGCCGGGTCATGCTGGCCTGCTCGAGGCCCTCCATGATTCTGGGGCCTCCGGTGGGCGTGATCTCCCATGCAACCGTTCCGTTCGTCCCGTTGTCAAACACGCCACCGCCCTTCGGCTCCCAGATGAAGTAAAGGTTGTCCGGCCGGCGGTCGTATCGTGTGAACGGCCCCCGACCCCCCCGGCCGTTCTTGGTGATAATCGTCATCGTTCCCTTCGTGATGCGGTCATGCATTTTCTCGCGAGCCGCTCGCCCACCAGATGCCTTGTAGTAATCGGAGATGATCTGCTTGACCGCGGGATGGGGCTGAGACGTGGCCGGCTTCTCGTCGGCATGAACGCGTCCGGCCATCTCGACCAGACACACGGCTGTAAGCATCCAGCGAAAACCGCTTGATCCGAACCATCCTGTCCAGTTGTACATTTCATCGCTCTCCGGTCGGTGGGCGCCGCGATACGGTTCGCGGGGCGATCCCGACTGTGTGGGGCCTGCGAATCGCTCTCTACGACGGCCGCCGATCCACCAGGCGCGTCATCCCGATGACGGTGCCCGACCGGCATGATCCTCACTAGACCGCTTCGTGTCGTCCGCCTGTTCCGGTGCCGCGTAATCCAGTTCGTACGAAGGTGGATCGCCCCCGGGGCCTTTCAGGTAGTGCTCCATCCACCGGACGAGCCGCAGGCTGTAGTCAAACCGCGCGGCCGCCTTTCGATTCCCGTGTCTCTCGCCGGGATATAAGACGAGGCGCACCGGCGTCTTCCCCAGCGTCTTCAGATATCGGTAGAGTTCCATGGACTGGCTCGGGTGAACGCGCGGGTCGTTTTTCCCGTGGAGGATCAGGATTGGCGTCCGAGCTTTGTCGACATGGTAGACGGGGCTGCGCTGCCGGAACCAGTCCCAGTCTTCCCAGGGCCATCGCAGCGCATGCACGAGGTGCATTTCGTTCGGGATATCCGTCGTGCCGAACTTGGCGACCTGATCGCTGATCCCGACGAACATGACGCTCGCCGCGAACCGCTCGGTGTAGTAGGTGGCACACCACGCGGAAGCAAACCCGCCGTAGGAGCCGCCGGTTACGCCCACGCGATCCTTGTCCGCCAATCCCATCGCCACCAAATGATCGACGGCATCCACGAGGTCGTCAAACTCCTTGCCACCGTAGTCGGCCTGGCTCAGTTTTGAGAACGCGACGCCGCGACCGGTGCTGCCGCGATAGTTTGGATAGAACACCGCGAACCCTCGAGCCGCGAGCACCTGCCCCGGCCGGGAATAGCGTGTCACCCAGCCGTTGGAGACGTGAGATTCCGGCCCGCCGTGAATGATCAGGACCAGCGGATAGCGTTGCTTCGGCAGCTCGTCCAGCGGCCGGATCAGAATGCCCTGAACCTCGATGCCGTCACGGGCCTTGTAGTTCAGTGGCTCTTGATGGGCGAGGCGGATCTCGGCGAGCCAGGGATTGCTGTCGGTCAGGCGCCGCGGGCCGGCGTCACCATGATGCATCGTGAACACCTCCGCCGGGTGATCGGCGGCGTCGCCAACGAAGGCCCCGGAGAAGCCGTCGCGCGACAGCGTCAGTCCGCGAAGCACATGGGCGCTTGAATCGAGGATGCGCTTCAGTCCCGTTCCGGTGCGTCGGACCTTGCCGAATGCGGTCCAGACGCCTTCGTCTCCGAGGAACATGACGATGTCATTGTTCTGCCACGCGATGGAGTGGATATGGCCGGGGTAGTCCGGAAGCAGGTCGCGCAGCGTTCCATCGGCGGTTGCAGCAACCATAAGGTGTCCCGGTGACGGGTCGTGTCGGTCGACACCGGCGATCACGGCCAGGTATCGTCCGTCCGGACTCCAGGCGATCTGCCCGAGTTTTCCGGGCGTGTCGAGCCGGGTGACAACATTGCGCGTCTCGACGTCCACAATGTGGACCTTGCGATTCATGTAGCGGTCGTCGATGGACGGCGTGGGGGCCAGGGCGACGGCCAGATGCGAGCCGGCCGGACTCCAGAAAACCGCCGAAGCGGATCCGGGCAAGTCGAGTGCCGCCGGCGTGTCGTCGGGTGCATCCGGAGACGATATCCAGACACGAGTCGGCTTCCAGTCTTCTTCATAGACCTCCTGCGTAAAGCCCTGCTCCTTGCGATCCTTCTTTTTCTTATCCGGTCCGGCCAGCGCCAGAAACGCCAGCCGGCGGCCGTCGGGACTCCACGTGTATCCGCTGATGTCCGTTTCGTGCTGAAGTGTCTGCCGTGCCTCTCCGCCATCAACTGGAATGACATACAGCGACCGATGTTCGTCTGCTGCGCGTTTTTCCAGAAAGGAGATTCCGCGACCGTCGGGCGTCCACTGCACCACACCGACGTTGACGTGGCCGGTAACGAAGGGCCGGTCGCGGCCGTCGACATCGACGAGATGAAGCTCCCGCCACGCCGGCCCGTCCGCGTTGTGGTCGCCGTCGGTCTTCTTCCACGGCGCCCGCGGCACGTCAAGGGTGTATGCGATGCTTCGGCCGTCCGGCGAGATGGCAGTGGATCCGACCGTCCGGACGCGCGCGATGTCCGACAGGGTCAACCCCCGCGGTCCGGCCTGCGCCGGCACGGTGGCGAGCGTGCCGACCAGCACGGCACACGCCGACGCCGCCATCCATCGTGGTCCGAGCAGAAACCTTCCAAAGTCCGTATTCATCATCCGCCATGTTATCAGTTGCCCCACCCGAGTGCCATGAAGACCCTGGCGATTCGGACCGTCCCTTTTGGCAGGCACACACCTCCGATTGCCGTGATACGCTTGGACAGACCGCCGCCCGTATTGGACATTTGAATGGACCGAATCCGGGACAAGGCATCTGTTGGGGGGAGCGTTTGATGGACAGCGACACGATTCCGCTTGAGGAGGGTCCGGCGTCAAGCCGTGTCCTTGTGCCGGAAGCGGCGGCAGATCGCCGTGTCCGCGGGAATCGTTCGGCTACCCGTTGGCAGTGTGACGACGTGGTTGTGTGTTTTTCTCCGGTCTACCAGTCAGGCCGTGTCGACCACGCCGAATGTCCCGTGTCTGAGATTTCAGCGACGGGCATGGCGGTCGTGTTTGACCGGTCTCTTGAGCGAGGCCTGCCCGGCAGTGTGGCCTATCGCATCCTTGGTGGCCGCCATGTCCGTGCGCAGTGTCGCGTTCGAACCTGCACGAAGATCGGCGAGAGCCGTTATCTGCTGGGGCTGCAGTTTACGCGTCGCCGTCGCTCCGCGGACCTCAAGCCGCTGAAACACCGAGCTGGTCGCGACATCGCCCCGGGTGCGCGTCCGCGGAAACTGTGCGCGCCGGAGGCGGTCTCTATCTGATCTGCGGGCTGGGCGGGGATCGGTCATGTCTTTGCTCTCCACCACCGGACGCTGTGCGGATTGCCGGTTTCCGGCAACGGCGCCCTGACGTACACTGCCGGCCTTGCAGGTGGAGGTGTACACGTTGTTCGGAACGATACGCGGCGCCATCGCGCTGACCCGGCCGGCCCAGTGGGTGAAGAACGTCTTCGTTTTTGCCGGCCTGGTCTTCGGCGACAAGCTGCGAGATCCACAGGCCGTGCGTTTATCGCTGGCCGCCTTTGCCATCTTCTGCATGATGTCTGGAGCGGTCTACGCCTTCAATGACCTGCTGGATCATCGCGAGGACGCGCGGCATCCGACAAAGCGGCGTCGTCCGATTCCGAGCGAGGCCATCTCGCCTGCGATTGCCGGTGTTGTGGCGATCGCGCTCGCGTCGCTGGCCATGTTCGCCGCAACGCGATTGCCGGCCACATTCGTAGTGACGGCGGCTTCGTATATGCTGCTGAATCTTTTCTACACGCTTGTCGGCAAGGGACGCGTCCTGCTCGACGTGATTCTGATCGCGATCGGCTTCGTGATCCGGGCCTTGGCGGGTGCCGAGGCGATCCAGGTCGAGGTGTCCGTCTGGCTGGTCGTCTGCACGTTTACGCTCTGCCTGTTTCTCGGGTTCGGAAAACGGCGGTGCGAACTGGCCGCCATCGGGAATCGGGCGGAGGCCGGCTCGCACCGGCGGACCCTCTTGTATTACACGCCGGATTTGCTAAACCAGCTTCTCGCCACCACCGGCGGCATCGCCATCATGACATTTTTGCTCTACACGCTCGATCCGAACGCGCCGGCACGGGCGATGGTGTTTACGACACCCTTGGTGGTGTATGCGGTTTTTCGCTACGCGATGGTGATTGAGCGCGGCGAGATGACGGGGCCTACGGACGTCTTGATCCGAGATCGTCCCTTTCTGGCGACCGCCGTAATCTGGACCGTCTTGACGCTGGGATTGCTCTATCGGGGCGACCGGATCGAAAAGTATCTGCCGCAGCTTCGCTACCCCGGGAGCGTGACGACGGCTTCGGTCGGCCCCGTTGCACCGGAATCGCCATAACTCGTTATCGGGCATTCGATTACGTTTATCCGGTCGGTCGGCCCGGTGTCATCGAACCAGTGGCCGTTTGCCGTCGTCCTTTTTCTGACAGGGACGAGCGTTGTCGATTCGTCTATTCAGTTAGCGTGGAACTGTTGATGGCCTTCAGCGCGAACGATGCCGATCACGATCTGATCGCGGCAGCCCAGCGGGGAGAGCGGAGCGCGTTGGATGTTCTCGTTCGCCGCCATGACCCGTGGGTGCGGCGCGTGGTGTACGCCACGGTCGGGAATCCTTGGCTGGTTGACGACGTCGTTCAGCAGGTTTGGACGCGGGTTTGGCAGCAGATCGGCTCACTCGCGAATCGAGAGCGCTGGCGGGGTTGGCTGTATCGGATGGCCCGGAACGCCGCCATCGATGCCGGCCAGCAGGCGGCCCGGCGTCGCCGGCGTCATGTAGCGCTGGCCGACGACGAGGTGGTGGCGAGCCGTCGCGCCGGGCCACTGCGGCGGGCACAACAGACCGAGGAACACCGGCATGTGCTCGGAGCCGTCAACGGCCTGCCCACGATCTACCGCGAGCCGTTTGTGTTGCGGCACTTGGAGGACTGGAGCTATGCCCAAATCGCCGAGGCACTTGGGCTGAAGATTGACACGGTCGAAACCCGGCTCGTACGCGCCAGACGGCTCTTGCGCGAGGCGCTTCGCGAGCGATCGCCGGACTAAGGATTGAGACGAGGACCATGCGTCGAATCGAAGAAACCTCACCCATCTCGGACGAACGCCTTGAGCGTCTGATCTGCCGCCGTCTCGATGGTGAAATGTCCGCCGCGGAGCAGGCCGAGTTGGAGGCTGCGCTGGCGGCGGATCCGGTCGTTCAGGCCCTGTTTGACGAATACGCGGCGAATGATGCTTTGGCCGGGCAAGTCCTGCGGCGGGATTATGAGGACGCGATAGCGGTGGGTGCGGGGAACCGACGCGGCCTGTGGCTCGCGGCGGCGGGTGCGCTCCTTGCCGCGGCCGCCGTCGTCGCGTTTTCTTTCGTGCCGCATTGGCTTGGAGACAGTGTTTCGCCGGCGTCGCAGATGGCGGGCATGCAGGCGCCTGCATCGGTGCGGCACGGGCCGCCACCACAGTTTGTCGACTATCGTGAGATTGATCTTCGGCCCCGGCATCGGGAGCGACGGACTTGGCGCGATTTCATCGGGATTCACAACCGGAAACCGGATGCCAACGTGATCTACATCCTGGAACGAAACCGTCGTTCGGATCGGATCACACCGGTCTCGAGCGATTTTTAGTGAGACCGCAGCGGCAGAGACGTGCGATATCTGCCGAGTATGTGGCAGGAACGAATCTTTCCGTGCCGTCGGGTGCGATCGTGATGTCGTCGGGACGACGCGGATTCAGAAACTGATAGAGGAGACTCGATCATGCTTCCCATCCACTTTATCCTTTGGCTGACCACCGTCATCGTTCCCCTCCCACAGGCTACCATTGTCGTCGGGCCTGATCAAATCGCTTCGGTGCAGGTCGTCGGCGCAGTCGGTGATGCCCGTGTGGCAGACGACGACGTCGAGGATACCAACATCCAGACGGGCGGGCCCTGGGTCGGCGTCCAGTTCGGGCCGGTGTCGAGGCCACTGGCGAGTCACCTGAATCTTGGCGAGAGCACGGGTCAGATGGTCCTCAACGTCGTCAAGGACTCGCCCGCTGATAGCGCCGGACTCAAGCAGTTCGACGTCATCGTTCGGTTCGACGATCAGGAGGTGCCGGGAGACATCGAGGCATTCCTCGATTCCGTACGGGCGTTTTCACCGGGCGAAACCCATACAATCACCTATTTCCATGAGGGGATCCGCACTGAGGCGACGGTCGTGATCGGCACGCGACCCGAGTCGCCCGGTGAGTACAAGTACGAAGTCGAATCGCCGGGCACGGTGCGCGATCAGGTCTTCGATCGGCTGCATCTCTTCGAGAAAAGCGATCAGGGTAACTGGAAGTGGCGGAAGCTGGACTGGAAGGATTTGCCTTCCCTGCAGCTCCATCTTGGAGAGCTGGGCAACCTGAACCTGGGCGATCTCAACATCACGATGGATCTGGATACGTTGGGAGACGGATTCAATCAGCACATGTACAGTTTCGGCGCGACTCAGGGACGCTCGATCCAGATCGAGCGCGACAGTGACGGCCACGTCACCGTGACGACGACCGAGAAGAAAGACGGAAAGACAGAAACGACGACCAAGACTTATGACGGCGAAGAGGAGTTGAAACGCGACGATCCGGAGGCGTACAAGCTGTATCAGAATGGCGGTCCGGGGATGGCCTTCAGCTTTGGGCAAGAGGGTTTTCCAAAAGGGTTTGGTTTTCAGTTCGACGTGGACGGCAGTTTTCTGAAAGATCTGAATGAGCGCCTCGGCGAATCGCGAGAGGCGATCAAGCGATTCCGCGAACGCGTCCGCTCTGGCTCTGGCAGGTTTCGCTCCCATCCGTCGTCTGACACTCCACCCAGGACGAGCTTTGAAGTCACCGCGAACGGGCAGGTTCGTGTCACGATCCGACAAGCCGGCGAAGAACTGGTTCAGACCTTCGAGGACGAGCAAGCCCTGAAGGATGCAAAGCCCGAACTGTATGAACGATTCAATAAGCTGAAGGATGGAAGCGCCACGGATTGAACAGTCCGGCCGGCTACCTTTGTTCCACGCCGCCTCCGCCGTCATGCTCGATCTGAGCCCGGCGCGAGGCGGCCGATCGCCATCGCGGTTTCTCCCCTTCACGGCCCTGCCGCTTGCTCGTACGATGGGCTCACTCGGCGGACCACACAAGGCCCATTTCGAATAGGCAATCGACGCCCAGCGGGCGTACCCATCAGGGCCTCCACGGCCTCGCCGGTCTGAACTGCGTGCAGACCCGCGCGATCTCTCGGAGACCCTCTCGCCATGGCATCCATTGCCCTCGACCTTCGATCCCAGTTTCGAGGGATCCCCAAGCTCGTTCGGGACGAACATCAGGATTTCTCGATCCGTGTCTGGCGGGCATTGTCCTGGTTGGAGCGGGCCGAAGAGATGGACGCTTCCGACATGGAAGGCCGGTTCATCTCATGCTGGATCGCCTTCAATGCCCTGTACGGTCAACTTGATGACGACGACCGGCCTTGGAGTGATCGGACGGCCTTCGGTGCGTTCATCGCCCGCGTGTGGGGCTTGGACCAGGAAGCACGGCTGCACCGCGTTCTCGGCAAGCGCGAACTGCAGGTGTTGAAGCTCATCGGGGAGAAGCATCTGAGCCGAGAGTTTTGGACGCAGGGGCCGGCCGGAGAACGCTGCGTGCAACAGGCATTCAAGCGAACTTCGCTCGTGTTCCGCAAGGCCAATCGACTGCCGATCCTTCAGTTGCTGTTCGACCGGCTGTATTGCATGCGGCTTCAGGTCTTTCACGGAGCGAGCACCAAGGGCAGCCGGTTGAACCGTCGCTCGCTTCAGCGGTCCGCCGGGATCATGCTCGATCTGCTGCCGGCGTTTATCGAGATCATGCTGGGGCAAGGGATGATGGAAGACTGGGGCCGCGTGTGCTTTCCGCCTTCACACTGAAGAGTTGCGAGTCGGCGCGCCGGCCGCGGCGTGGGGCCGGATCACGGCGAGCCAAAACAGTAGATGACGCCGTCTTCGGTGCCGATGACGAGGCGGCCACGGGCGACGGCGGGAGACGCGGTGATGGGGGCACCGGTCTCAAATCGCCATCGCTGCCGGCCGCTCGCAATATCGACGGCGTAGAGGTTTCCGTCGTAGGAGGCGATGAAGACGCGGTCGCCCACGACCACGGGGGAGGACTCCATACGCCCGCGCGAGGCGAACTCCCATCGCTGTCGGCCGGTCTTCAGATCGAGAGCGTGAAGCCGTTTGTCACGGCCGGATATGAATACGGTCGTCTCTGTGATGGCGGCCGATGACAGGAAAGGGAATTGGCGGGCGGTATCCTCGAACCACCATGCCACCTTCCCCACGTTGAAATCGATCGCGAGCACGCGACCGCCGTAGGTTCCGACGAAGACCTGCGAACCGCGGACCGCCGCGGCAGAGCCGGAAACGGCGTCCATGTCGACGGTTCGCATCGCCTTGCCGTCTGAGAGCCGAACGACATGCAGACGGGCATCGCAACCAGCGGTCAAGGCGACGCCGCCCGCGACGCACGGCGTGCCGTGGATGCGATCTTCGGTCTCGTACTGCCACACGAGTTTGCCGGTTCGAGCGTCGAGGCAGTACAGCGTCCCGTCGTAAGACCCGACGATGATGCGACCACGATCGACGTTGGGAGAGGAAATCACCGGGCCGTCGGTCTGATAGGTCCAGACGGCCGTACCGCGACGCGCATCGATGGCGTGGACGGTTCCGTCTTCATCGCCAAAACAGACGATCGTGCGATTGGTGGGACCAGACAGACGGAGGACGGTTGGCGACGAGCGGATGGCGTCTTTGGCCGCGTAGGTCCAGCGAACACGGCCGTCGGCGAGGTTCAGGGCATACAGATGGGCGTCGTCGCACCCGACGTAAACGGTCTCGCCGACGATGGCAGCGGTGGAGGCCACCGCTTCGGGACAGACGTGACGCCACCGAACGGCCAGTGATGGCGGCAGGCGGCCGGCCGCCACGCCCGTCAGGTGCCGATCGCCGCGAAACATCGGCCACTCGTCCACAGTGGGTGCCGAGGCGGGCTGAGTTGTGGCCCGTGCGCTGCTGAAGGCGGGAGCGGCGTAGACCGCGAGCGCGGCCGCTGCAACTGCGATCGTGCGGCAGAGGGGCGGATGAACGTGTCGGCATCGATGGGCACTTCGTCGTCTTTCGGTCGGCCCACGACCCACCATCATAAAGACTCCAGTATCATCACACTCCCGCCGACCAGGCCGCAACATCTGGTCCAATGCCCCCCCTACCGAGCCGTCGCGTCGTCAGGCCGGTTTGTATCGTAGCGCAACGGCTGCGCCGACAGCGGCCATGACAATTCCGGCATAGAACGGCCAGCGGGGCCAGACATCGGGCTTATGAATAACCATGTTGACGACGACGCTCATGATCGGCGCACCGGCGAAGACCAACGGCGGAACGATCCAGGCCTTGCCGCCGGACATGAGTGCGAGAATCACGCCGAGGGCACCGGCGGCTCCGAGCACGCCGGCCAGTGCGGAGATAGCCATGCCGCGTGTGGGAAAAACGGCCGGCTCCTGCTTCCACACAAACAGGAGCAGTCCCGGAACCAGCACAGCGACGAGGAAATAGGCCAGACCGACGAACAGAAACGCCCGGATCGGGCCGCGGTGTTCGCCAAAGCCCATCTGGCCCAGGTGAATGGTCGGGACATAGGCGCCCCAGAACACGATCGTACCGAGGACATACACCGTCCAATGAATCTTCATGCACTCACTCCGTCATTGTCTGAGAGGCTGTTTGAAAAGCCGCAACATGTTCAGAACCCCGACCGTGAGGGAGCGGGTTTCGCGGCCAAACGCGGCCCGCTTCCTCACGGGCGTGGCTCTGAAGAGGCTTTTTACACACCCTCTGAGTTCAACCCTTGCCGGCAAACCCGCCGAACCGTCAGGCCTGAAGGCTCGCACGTATGTGATCGGGGATCGGGATCGCCTCGAATCCTTGCTCGGTGACCTCGCAACAGACGGCCTTGACGCGGCCGCGGGCCACCTTGCGGTCGCGGTGGTGGAAGGTGGCTTCGTAGGTCATGGTCCGCTCACCAAGGCTCATGAGCCGAAGGCGGATTTCGACTTCGTCCTCGAACCGGATCGGGGCGAAATACTCGCAGCTCGCATGGACGCGCGGCCAGCCGATCTCCCGGCCATCATGTCGGGTCATGATACTCAGGCCCATCGAGCGGAAAAAGGCGTGCTCCGTCTCTTCCATCCATCGCAGGTACGCGGCGAAATGCATCACGCCGGCCATATCGGTCTCGGCGAACTGGACGCGGCGCGTCAGCGTGAAATCACTCGGCATCGTCGTTGCTCCTCTTGCGCATCTCCGCCATCCGGTCCTGGAGAGTAGCGGGACGGACCACGACTGCCGGACCCCGCCCTGGAGCGATCACCGCTTGGAGGCTTCACGACACGTCAATCACGCCCGCGCCAGAGGTCGACGTAGCGGTCGAACTCCGCGGCGTCGATGGTCTCGGCGTCTGGAGTCTCGAGCGACAGCAGCTTCTCGTGGATCGCCAACGCGCGGGCGTCCAGCCCGGGCGAGAATGCCCATGTTCTTGTCTTTCCTCCGGCACGAAGCGACACGGAGAGATGGGCGGCGTCGGGCGCGACGCGGCGCGACGGGGCGACAGACTCGATCCCCGAGGCGTCGATCGTCCGGCGCAGCTCAGCCCGTTGCTCCGTCGTGAATCGGCCCCTGGAATACCATTCGGGCTGCTTGCCTTCGGGACTCGAGCGGACGATCGTGCCATCACCCCACACAGCGGCAAGGACGCGTGGCAGAAAGCCGGTGGCGACCAGCCGGGGGCTGGGATGGACCTGGATCAGGACCAGCGGTGAACGCGGTTCGTGCGGACGGCCGTTTGCCTCGCCGGTGGGTTTCAGGCAGCCGGCGAGGAGGAAGACCGAGCCATACAGACTCGCCGCCCACAGTTTTCTCGTCGTCATGGTTCGTGGTCCCACAGCACCTGCCTCTCCGCACAGATGACGTCAACCCTGTTGGGTCGGCACACTCCGATCCCGCATTCTACGATGCGCCGGCGCGGCGGCCGCGGCCGGCGAAGAACTTGTCCAGTGTTTCGGATGACGGCGGTCGCGTCAATGCGGATACGCCGATCAGCGCCGCCGTCGACGCCGCGATGATCGTCGCGACGGGCATCATATCCAGAAACAGAAACTCGCGGCGGGCGCCGTAGTCGGATTGCGCGAAGAGCCAGATCCAGGTTGACGCCGTGGCGAGGACGCAGGCGTAGGCCCCCGCCTTTGTAACGCGCCGCCAGTAGATTGCGGCGAAGACGAGCGGGAACAGGCCGGCAAACCCGCTGAAGCACCAGATCCCCAGCGTGTAGACGCTGCGGGTCCGGGCGAACTTGACGCCGAGGAGATACGTCACAAGGACGATGAGGACCACGAAGGCCCGGCCGAGAATGACCTTGCTGCGGTCGCTCAGCCGGTCGTGGCCGACGTAGTGCCCAACGATGTCGTTGGTGAAGATGCTTCCGATGCAGAGGAACTGCGAATCGAGGCTGGACATGACGGCGGCGAGGATGCCGGCCGTCAGCAGACCGCCCAACAGGGGACTGGCGAGTTTCCTGACCATGATCGCGAGAACGGCGTTCGGGTTGTCCAGGTCGGGCGGGATGACGGCGTGGCCGTCGACAACAGCGGAGGTCGCCCAGACGCCGATCAGCACGCAGGGAATCCAGACGAGCAGGATGAGCAGTGGATGGGCCACGACCGCCAGCCGGAAGGTCCTCGCCGATCGGGCGGTCAGCCAGTGCTGGAACAGATGGGGAAACATGCCCACGCTGAGCGGGATGAACAGGTACGAGAAGAAGGTCAACTGTGTGATGGAATGGGGCTTCGCCGGTTGGATGACGGTTTCATGGTGTTTATAGTCCGCCAAGGCCGTGTGGTAGGCCTGTTCGTCCTGCTCGGTCACACCGCGCTTGAGTTTGGTCGGGTTGTGCTGCTGAACCATGCGGGTGGCGTTCTCGATGCCGCCGAGCCGATTGGCGACGACCGAGAAGGTGACGACACCGAGCACGATGAACACGAGTGTTTGAAACGTATTGGCCCAGGCCGTTCCCCGGACCCCGCCGAAGAAGACGTAGATCAGCACAACCAGGCAAATCACGGCGGCGCCGACCCAGAACGGCACGGCCCCGCCCGTGTCGGGGAACATCTTCGGAAAGGCGCCGGGCGTGATCTTGAGGATGACGGTGCCGGCCCCGATCACACCGATCAGGAGATACGGAATCACGAGGCCGACGAGGATCGGAAACAACAGCAGGCCGAGCCGGTCGGACTCGAATCGGTCGCGGAAGAACTGTATCTGGGTGACGTAGCCGTGGCGCTTGCCGAAGGCCCAGAGCTTGATCCCCACGAAAAAGAAACAGGCCGAGTGAACGATGCCCGCCCACGAGGCCATTTTGCCGTAGACGCCGATGCCCGACTTGAAGGCCTCGCCGGAACTGCCCACAAGGGCGAAGGCGGTCATCGTGGTGCCGAAGAGAGACATCAGCAGCAGAAACGAGCCGATGCCGCGGGAGGCCAGGAAATAGTCCGCCGCAGTGCCGCGGAAGGCGCGGTTGCTCAGCACCCCGAGGCCGAGAAGGAGTAGGAGGTAGACCGAGATGATGCAGACGGCGATCTGGCCTGGGCTCATCGAGTACCCCCGCTCGCGCCGTTCATGTCGCTCATGACCGGGTCCGGTTCATCGATGTCCGTGGGCCAGCAGTATCGCACGGCCAGGGCCCAGCCGATGGCCGCCGCAACCGAGACGCCCGCATGATAGGCGAGACCGACCGGCATGAACCCGAAGACGAGAGTGTCGGAATCGTCCCACCACCAGAAATCGTGATGGGCAACAGCGATGAGAATGAGGAACGCGTATACCAATCGCTTCATTTCGTGCGTCCGTTGCCGATCAGCGGAACGGGGTCCGGCAGATCCGTCCAGTTGCGCATCACGGTGAATATCTTGCCCACGTCGTCATTGAACACATCGCCGATGAGAACGCGAACGAGATGATCACGGTATTCGGGGTGCGCGCCAAGGAACTTTCCAAAGCTGAAGTCGCGATCGTAGAAGGCGAACACGAGTTGGCGGAGCAGGTGCATGCCGGCGGCGAGGCGTGGACCGAACGTCCCCAGTCGCTCGGTCGAGACGTCGCCGGCTTCCAGCGCGCCATGGATCGTGTCGGCGGCCATCTCTCCGCTCTTCATGGCGAGCATGACGCCGGACGAATAGACCGGATCAACGAATCCGAACGCATCGCCGATCAGGACCCAGCCG
>JBHHVX010000061.1:0-20614 GCA_046754505.1 Phycisphaerae bacterium
CGTTGTCGATCCGACCCTGCAACCGGACCGTCGACAGCGTGGCCCTGGTTACGCCCGCCGCGTCCGTCACGTTCGCGAACGTTCCAGTTGCGATCGACCTGTAGTCCCGACCGCGAATTCGCCGAGTGCCACGGACAAGCCGCGCTTGTCCGTGCGCTGCGCGCAGCGTGATGCGATCCGGAACATCTTCCGGCCCATGCCCTGTCACGCTTGATTCGGCGGGAGATGTGGGCAAGATCACCCACGCGCTGTCCGAGGAGGTACACCAGCGGGACGCCGATGCTACCCACCCAGTGAGGTAGGACAAGGCACTATGTGGCGGCAGGTTGTTGCCCCGTGACCTTGGCCATGGTCTGGCCGATCTTTTCGGCGAGTGTCTGGGCGGTGAAGGGCTTGACGACGTAGTTGTTGACGCCGGCCTTGACGGCTTCGAGAACACGCGACTTTTCGGCCTCGGTCGTGCACATGATGATGGGGGTCTTCTTGTCTACTTCTCGGATCTTGCGGATCAACGTGATGCCGTCCATGTTGGGCATGTTCCAATCGACGAGCATGAGGTCCGGAGGCGTTTCGGACTTCAGTTTGAGTGCTTCGACCCCGTCCGATGCCTCGATAATGTCCTCGTGACCGAGTGTCTTCAGGGTGTTTTTCTGGATGTTCCGAATCGTCCGGGAATCGTCCACTAGCATGATCTTCATCTGAGAACCCTCGACCGGAGTCGTCCTTGGGCTACGCGGGACAGTCCGCGCGGCCCGCCGATACGCATCCATAGCGCTTCACGCGCCTCTACTTCTCGGCTTACGGGCGATGGCAGTTCAGCTTTGGCCGCGAACGGCGGACCGGCGTCTCGCGCAGCGCTTGATCGAGGAGCCAGGGGTCATGCAGGCAACCGACGTGGCGCGTCTCTCCACCGAGTGTTTGGAACGAGGCAAGAACAGCCTCGACGCCGCGTGCGGAGGGTCATTCCCGGACGATTCAGGATCGGGAGGTGCGCTCGCGGTGTGCCGGAGAAGCCGGCGAGGCCTTACTTCTTTCGTTTCTTGGGTGCCGGCGCCGAACGTTTGGCGAGCAGGCCCTCCATCCGGTCTCTCAGCGCGGCGGCGTCCTCATAACGCTCTTCCCGGACGGCCTTCTCGATCTCGCGTTCGATCCGTTCAACGGGGTCGGCGGGCAGCCGTGCGGCGATCTCGCCCCGAAGCGCCAGAAGTATAGAGACCTCAGTCAATTCTTCGAACGCGTCTTCCTGCCCCACGTCAACGAGCAACTCATGAATGGCGCCCATGCCCGCATCCACGCGAGCCAGGGCCGTCTTCAGCGCACCGTTCCGCAGCGCCAGATGAGTCTGGGCGCGTGTGTTCATCATGATCAGATATGGTCGGTATTGCTCGAGGCAGACTCGGTCGGACTCTTCGCGAGCATAGCGGCGACAGAGATCGACGATTCCGAGGTTGCGGGCGGTGTCCTTCGCCACACCCTCGAATTCCTCCAGGACGAATTCCGCCAGATAGCGATGATAGTACATCTCAGATTCGTCCCGGAGCGCACGGCATTCCTCGGGGGTCAACTCAAAGCCCAAGGCCGTTCCGTTCTTTCGGACGTGTTCTTGTGAACGGTGCTCGTGGTAATCGAGAAGCGAATCAAAGCCGAAGGGCCGGGCGCCGTCGGGACGGCCGGCGTCCTCCATCTGAAGCACGCCGAGCGGCAGCCGCATTTGGATCTTGACCGAACCGTCGTCTCCGGCGACTTTGCGTACAGTGATCTGGTTGGGTTCGTAATCCCAGCCCGCCAGGATGCGTCGCAGGTCGTGTGATGCCATACCCCGGCTCCTTTAGTGCATGACGAGATCCAATCAATTATACACCGTTCGGCCGGCCGATGCTTGGAACAGGACGTCGCAGCGACGCTGGAAAAGCCGGCTCGGCCGATGAATGCCGATAAGAATCCGGGTCCCATGCTCTGCCGGTCGTTCGAGGGTCGCTATTTGTTTTTTCTGGAAAACTTGCGCGCCAATACTGGCGGTCGCAGGAATATCGGGCTTTTCATGAGCCGTCCGCACGATCTGCGCGTCCGGCAGTCAGCCGGGCCGCGATCTGCTCTGCCGCCAGTCGGTGCGCCAAGTCATTCGGGTGCTGGTCCGTCGGATGGACCCACAATGTCTCTGCTCGGCGTCCACGATAGGTATCGAGCAGGTCGAGTACCTCGCAGCCGGCGGCTCGACAGGCTCCGACGATCCGGGCATGCAGATCGGTAAAGGGATAGGTATCGTCCAGTTGCCACAACATGGGAAAGATCACGACGAGGAATCGAAAGTGGTATTCCTTTGAGACAAGTTGCATTCCTTTGAGGAGGTCACGGCAATCATTCCATGTCGTGGAATCGAAACTCCGTCGCGTCGTTCGGAAGTAGTCCTCCTGTATCCGGCTCGCGTGGCGACGGCGCTCCAACACGGCCCAAAGGCGAGACAGGCGACCGAGCCTGGACAGATCGGCGGACCGGGTTATGGCCTGATGATCGCGGATCGTTTCGGCGATCGGCGTGGCGTCATTGAGGAAGAATCCGAGCGTGACGATGTCAGGATGGAATCCGGCGCAGCGTGTGAGGAAGAACCGCACTTCCTCTCGTGTGCCGTAGGCTTGGACACCCGCGTTCAGCACTTCGACGCGACGAGCCGGATAGGCCGTGCTCAGCCGGTTCTCCAGTTGGGCGGGATAGGTGTCGGGGTAGTACACGCCTTCGCCGAACGTGAACGAATCGCCCAGGCAAACCACCCGAAGCGTATTCGGCGCTTTCTCGATCGTCACGGCCGGCCCGCGCATCCCATAGGCATTGATCGTGTAGACGATGCGCCCGGTCGCGCCGAAGTAGCCGCGTGCATCACCGGCAGGATCATAGGCACAGGAGAACACGCAGTTGGGTTGGTACATGAAGAAGCCATCCCCGAAGCGAAGGAACGGGACGCCTCCCGGGGTCTCGATTCTCGGTGGGGTGTAAGCCGGCGGCCCCCAGTGAAACAGGCGGGCGGCTGCTTCGGCCGCCAGGAGCGCCACCACGACACTCGCCGCGAACAGCAGGGTCCGTCGCCCGGATCGCGAGCGACCGCCGGGTCGTGAGGCCGGGGTGTCGCTAACGTCTGACACGCATCATGCCCTCTGTTCGCCGCTCAACCCGGACGGGACCGTCGGCGCCGGGTAAACCCATCTCGCGGACTGCGGCGGAAACGCTCCAGCAGCGGACGATCGGCAAACCGGCCCCGATCCATAGACCCGGCGCCGTGAATGTTCCCGGCTCCGTCTCCTGTGGAATCACTCTATCAGTTCCGCTTCCGGCCGGGGAGCCGTTTCCGGAGCGGTGAGGGGAAGCGTTACGGTAAAGATGGACCCCTTGGCCTCCTTGCTCGTGACCTGAATCGTTCCACCCAGAATGGTCGCAAGCTCTCTGCTAATGGCCAACCCCAGACCAGACCCGCTGTGTTCGCGGGTCATGGAACCATCCAATTGGCGAAACTTCTCGAAGATGCTGACCAGCTCCTTCTCGGGGATTCCAACGCCGGTATCCTGGACGGCGATGCTGACGCGATCGCGGCCGTCACGTCGCAGACTCAGCTCGACAAGACCGCCCTCGGGCGTGAACTTCACGGCATTGGACAGCAGATTGTATAGGATTTGCTGCATCCGGCCCGCATCCGTCGTGACGGCAGGCACGTCGTCTTCGATACGCGACACGAATCGAAGCTTCTTCTTTTCGGCGAGC
The DNA here is from genome assembly GCA_046754505.1 of Phycisphaerae bacterium. GTDB lineage: Bacteria > Planctomycetota > Phycisphaerae > UBA1845 > UTPLA1 > JAPULF01. The sequence continues at coordinate 3,751 of JBHHVX010000061.1, forward strand.
GGTCGCATGAAATCGATCAGGTTTCCACAGAGGTCCTTCAGGTCGACCTGCGAGGGGTGCAATTCGAGCTTACCTCCCTCGATCTTCGCAAGGTCGAGAAGATCATTGATCATACCGAGCAGCATCCGCCCGCTCGACATGATGTTCTCCGAGTAGCGCAGCATCCGCCCGCCGTCACTGATCGCCGCCTCGCGGAGTAATTCGGCGAACCCGATAATCGACGTCAGCGGCGTGCGTAGTTCGTGGCTGACGTTGGCCAGAAACTGGTTCTTCAGTTTGTTCGATTCGAACAGAGCGACGTTGCGCTCCGCCAGTTCTCCCAATCGTGTGTCCAGACTCTTGTTGATGGTTCGCAGCTCGTTCTCCGATGCCTCCAGGTGGGAAAGCATGGCGTTAAATGCCCGTGCCAGTTCCTCGAACTCGTCGCCCGTCGCGATCTCGCTGCGAATGCTGTGGTTCCCTTGCGACACACCCTCGGCCACATACCGCAACTCGCGCACCGGCGACAGGATCAGTTTATGCGTGATAAGGTAGAAGACCAGAACCGCAAGGATGCCAGCGAGCGCCCCCGCCATCAGGCTCAACACCAGGTTCGTCCACAGGGAGGGTCGAGCGCCAAGCCCCGGGTACTCAACCGAGACGACCCCGAGCAGCGTGGCTGGAGGATACTTACCCCCGGTGGACCGCACGGGCAATACGACGCGGTAGACGATTGCCCCGCTGATCCTCTCGGCGGTGGGCGGAGCTTCCTCCAGTGTCGGGTTTCGCCTCAAGGCTTCGATCGCACGTGCGACATACTCGTCGGCGCCGACGGGAGGCTCCGGGGCAAGCGGGTCGTCCAACGCGATGAGCCGGGGGACCGGTCCCTGAAACCCATGCTCCGCGGCACCCGTCGGCCACCATTTGTCCAGCGCCCGCTGCTTCCGACCCCAGTGGCCACCGGCAAGATCGCTCCGGGCGAGGGCCAGCCATCCCATCTGGCGGGCGGTCTGCACCTGCGATTCGTGCACCAGATCGCGCATTCGCAGCCATGGCATGTACAACGCCGCCGCGATGATCAGAAGGACCGCGGACCCAAACAGCAGACGGCACTTGGCGGCCAGCGATATCGGCAATGGTGGGAAGCGTCGCATCAGAAACCGCTCCAGGAACGGCGCTATCATAGCACGGTCGCCTTACGTCGCGCGACGCGGACGGCCAAGTCCTCGTGTCGTTCGCCGTTCATCGACTGTGGTCAACCGAAACCGGTCCTTGAGTTGTATCGGCGGACGCAACTTGTGACGGATACGGTCCGACATCAAGGTCTCGGCACGGGAGCCGAAGCCTACGGCAAACGCGAACTGTTGACGCCACGCGGCAGTGCCGATACCATAAGATACGTCGGACACAGGAGTTGGAGTAAGCCTTGATGCGCCGCGCCACCGTTTTTCTCGGACCCTTCGCGCTACTGCTGGGCCTGCCATCCATCGGCTCCGCGCAAAACCAGCAGTACCGCGCCCGTTCCGCGACGATCGGCCGTCTGCGAAGCGTTGGCGTAATCGGCAGCACATCCATCTTGACTCGTTTCGGCCGCGTCGGGGGATTGAACCTCGCGCTCCGCTCGCAGCCGCAGCTGCCACAGCCATACCAACCACCAGCCGGATTACGACGACCTGCGCGGTCCGCATCCGCCGGGACCCTCCGCGACCAGATCAGATCTCGATCACAGGGAGCGCCGATCGCTCCGTCGGGTTTCCAATTCCAAAGGCTTGGCGGACGTTCGCTTGACACCCGTTCGACACGACAGTCGCGGGCCGCGTTCCAGACCCGCTCCCAGCGCATCCGCAGCGAGTTGCCGACTCGGATTCGCCGGTCGGGTCCGCTTCGGCAATTCGACCTGTCGTCCAATGTCCCGCGGCGTGTCGGACCGATTCAGACAATGCTGGGCCGTCGAAACCTGCTGCGCTCGAGTTCGCCGCTGGGTCGCTTGGTGCAGCGACAAGTCCCGCTGGAATCCAGTGAAGAAATCCAACGGGGGCGGGCAGCATCCACGGCGCTGGCCCACCCGTTCCAAGCGCCCCGGGCGCCGGACCCGGACCGCATGGGCGAATCGGGATATGACGATCATTTGCAGTCCGTTCTGAATCGCCGGAAAGAGGCGTACTACGCCAAGGGCGTCGATTACTTTTCCGACGGCAAGCTTTCGCAGGCGCGCCGCTGCTTTGAGATTTGCAAGACACTCGATCGGGACAACGCCCGGTACTTCGCGGCCGACGCGGTGGTGGCGTTTACGCACAGAGATGCGAACCGGGCCGTGCTGGACCTGTATACGGCGATCCGGCGAGCCGATGCTCTCGATGAACTCCGGATTCCGATCGTGAACAACCGGCTGACGGGGGAGCGGGGGTTTTATGGAGACGATCGAGGTGCATTCGAACGGGCCGTGGACGACGTCAACATCTGGGCCAACGCCTCGCACGGCACGTCAGGCCATGCGAAGGTGTTGCTGGCATACTTTGCGTGGCTCAAGGGAGAACTCCGGACGGCCGTCACGGCAACCCGGGAAGCCGAGCGCGAGCTGCCGGAGGACTTTCTGCCCGCCGTCACAAAGTTCCGCAATTTCCTGCTCGCCCAGCGGGCGGTTCCCGCGACCGGCGCCTAGAACGCAGGTGGACGTCCGCCCGAACGCGCGCAGCGCTATTCTGGATGTGCGGCATGCCTGGGTCCATCGCCGGAGGCACCGTTCACGCACGGTTGCGGTGTTCCCGTCGGCGGCCACACCCGGTGAGGAGTGAAGCATCAGTCGGTTCATGTCTACTTCAGATCCGCCAACACGATTCCCCTTCGCGGCTACGGTGCAGAAGTACCGGATTGTGCTGTCGCTGGTGATCCACGCGGCGCTTTTCGCGCTGGCGCTGTTTTCAGCCTTCGGGATGTACTTCAACTTCAGGGCCTTCAACCGCTGGTTTTGGCCTTTCTTCGTTCCGATGCTGCCGATCGTCCTCATCCTCAAGCTGTTTGTCTTTACGAAGATGCGATTGCTGCTCCGCGGTTGGCGCTACTTCGGCATGCGCGACTTGATCGCCGTGATCAAGGCCACATGGCTGACGACGGCCGGCTTCATCCTGGTCTCATTCGCCATCGAGTATTATTATCAGATATTCGGTGACCGCGGCGACTCGTTCCTGTTCGTCTACCTGCGCGATGAAGCCGGAAAGCTCGTATTCGTCCGTGATGAAGCGGGCACGCTCTTGCTCGACAAGGCCGGCGAGCTAATACGACAGGTGAAGTATCAGTTTCCGCAGTCGGCCTTCGTGCTCGATTGGGGGCTGACGATCGCGGCGGTTTGTGGCGTCCGAGTCCTCGCTCGTCTGTACATGGAAGAGACGCGTCCGGTGGCCTCGGGTGGTCTGACCCAGTGCCTCATTGTCGGAGCGGGCGACACCGGTGAGGCACTGCTCCGTGAAATCCTTCGCATGTCTGTGGAACGGTATCGCGTCATCGGCTTTTTGGATGACGATCCGACCCGCCAGGGCGTGCGAATCCATGATGTGCCTGTTCTGGGTCGAACAGACCAGGCCCGCACGGTCTGCGAAGAACATGACATCAAGGAAATTCTCATCGCCGACCGGAAACTGCGCCAGAAGGCGCTGCGCCGCATCGTTGAGCAATGCGAGGGGACCCACGTTCGGTTTCAGACGATCCCGGCGATGGAAGAGGTCATCGCCGGTCGCGTCCGGGTTTCTCAGGTCCGGGAGGTCGACATCAAGGACATCCTCGGACGAGCGCAGGTTCAGCTGGACGAGCCTGGACTACAGACCTTTCTGCACGGCAAGCGGGTGTTCGTCACCGGCGCCGGCGGGTCCATCGGTTCGGAAATCTGCCGGCAGGTCTCGTCGTTTCGACCGTCCTGCCTGATTCTCATCGAGCAGGCCGAGAACAATCTGTTCCAAATTGACCGGGAGCTGGAGCGGCTGGCTCCCGACGTGCCGCGTGTTCGAGCGATCGCCGACATCTGTGACGCCGCGCGAATCGATCGCCTGTTTGCCGAGCATGAGCCGGACGTCGTGTTCCATGCCGCGGCCCACAAGCACGTTCCGATGATGGAGTGGAATGTCGGCGAGGCCATCAAGAACAACATCAAGGGGACCAAGACGGTCGCCGACGCCGCGAAGCGACACAACACCGGCCGTTTCGTCATGATCTCCACCGACAAGGCCGTCAATCCGACCAGCGTCATGGGCTGCACCAAGCGCGTCACCGAGATGTATATCCAACAACTCCGTCAGGAGGCCGAGACGCAGTTCATGACCGTCCGATTCGGTAACGTGCTCGGCTCCAGCGGCAGCGTCGTGCCGATCTTCACGCGACAGATCGCCGCCGGCGGTCCGGTCACCGTCACGCACCCGGACATGACGCGCTATTTCATGACGATTCCCGAGGCTACACAGCTTGTTCTTCAGGCGGGCGTGATCGGGACCGACGGCGACATTTTCGTTCTCGACATGGGCGAGCCGGTCAAGATCGTCGACCTCGCGCGGGAGATGATCACCCTCAGCGGGCTGCGCCCCGGTGAGGACATCGAAATCGAACTCACGGGCATTCGTCCCGGAGAAAAACTCTTCGAGGAGCTGAGCGTGCGGGGCGAAGACATGAGCCCGACGCGGCACGAACAGATCTATATCTGGCGAAACCGTGCGGAGGACTGGCATCGCATCCGTCGCGCGGTCGACGACATCATCGATCTTGCCGACCGGGCGACGCCGGACGCGCTGCGCGCCCGCCTGGCCGCAATTGTGCCGGAATATGTCGGGAACTTCCATGGGGAGGCGGCCACCGACGTGCCGCCGGTGCAGGCGGAGTCTGGAGCGGCCACCATCGCGCCGAGCGCGAAGGACTGACGCTCCGTTGAAACGTCTTCGCCAGCGGTTCCGTTGCCTCCGGCCTGAGAGCCTTTCGAGGGGACGGCGGAACCGTCCGGTCGGTTGCGTCGTTTCGTCCGAAGCGCTTATAATCGCCAGCGCAGTCGAGGGATCTCGCCAGTCATGCCGTGTTGGGCTCTCCGGCGAGCCGCAATCAGAACATCGAGACGAATCCATGGCGCAGTCACGGGCACGAACAAACGCGATCAAGCTCGAGACCGTCGAGCCACTCGGCAAGCGGGTCCTGATCCGAAAGGACAAGGACAAGAAGAAGACACGCGGCGGCATCCAACTGCCCGACAACATGGAAATCCCGACCATTACCGGTCGGATCGTCGCCGTGTCCGGTCAGATCGAACGTGACGAGGACTTCCCGCTGAAACGGTACGACAAGGTTCTCTTCAACCCCAAACATGCGATCCCCGTCGATTTCGAGGGGGACAATCAGTTGTTCGTGGTGCCGGTCGAAGACGTCGTTGCGGTATTCCGCACAGCCGGTGCATAGCCGTCGGTGGCGCCTGTGCCGATCACCAGACGGCCGACTGCGTGACGTCGCCGGCCGGGCACCTCCAAGTGTGAGGGTCTGACCATGTCGCATCAGAAAGCCCCAATCCGCAATCGCCGATGGCTCCCGTGGCTCAACATCGCTCTTGTCCTGACGGTTCCGGCTCTCGCCGATGACGGACCGAAATCAGACGGCGGCCAAGACATCGTCGCGACGAAGAAGGGCAAGGTGTATCACGCCTACCGTTGCACGTTCGCCCGAAAGATCCGGCCCGCAAACCTTATCCATTTCAGATCGAAAGAGGAGGCAGAGCAAAGCGGTCGGCGGCTGTGCAGCTACTGTGCTCACTTGGCCGAGAAAGCGGAAAAGCAACGAACCGATCCTCCCACGATGCGCGGCGCGTCCGGAACGAGCAACGGCCGAAAGGCCGGTCCGAAACCCAAGCCCTCTTCGCCTCCACCGGAGGTGGCCGTCGCGGGCGGCGTCGAACTTCGCGTCAAGATGGTCTTGCCCGGCGGCACCCTCATCAGCGACAGCGGTGAGAAGATTCGACTTCTGGGCGTGATGTGGCCCGAGCGCGGACAATCGAGCGTGGAAGAGGCCGTGCGCTTCATAGAACGCCGACTTCGACGACGAACCGTCCGCGTGCAATTCGCCGAGGACGAGGCTCATCACCCCCGCCGGGATTCCCTGGGGCGGACCCTGGCCTATATCGTTGTGGAACCGGGAAAACGAGACTTGGGTGGCGAATTACTGACCAGCGGCTTCGGTTGGATCGACACGGACACGCATTTCGACCGGCTGGCGGCCTACCGAGACATGGAAGACACGGCGGCATGGGCCGAACGCGGTATCTGGGCCACGCTGCCAGGTCCGGCGGGAAAGCAAAAGGTCGTCATCGGCAAGTACGCCCCGCACTACCACGCGCCGGACTGTCCCCATGTTCCGCATCTGACCGACAGCAAGACCGTCACGTTGAATCAGGCCAAGAGCCGGCGACTCACACCCTGCGAGTTCTATCGCGACGACAGTGGCAGGAAACCCCAATGACGCGCGGAGCCGGCGCGACGCCGTGCGATGGGAAGCTTCCGACGGAACGTTTCAGCTCGACAGGGTGCTGGATCGAGAGTCCCTTCTCGCGTGCTGGACCGAGAATCCCTTCTCGGTCCAGGCCTGGCATAGAAACGATAAAGGATCTTCGTCCCAGCGAGACATTTTGACATGAGACACATGCCCTCTCCCCTCCGAACATCACGACGTGCCGACGGCTCGTTCACGCACTGGACCCTCATCGGGATGGTCCATCTGCCTCCGCTCCCCGGCGCGGCTCGATCGGTCCGGCCTTTGAGCGACATACTCAAACGAGCGGTCGTCGAGGCCCGCCTCCTGGCCCGTGCCGGTTTTGACGCCATGATTGTGGAGAATTTTGGCGACGCGCCGTTTGCTCCGGATGCCGTGTCTCGCGAGACGATTGCCGCCATGGCGATCGTGGTCGATCACATTGCGCGGGCCGTGCGGATTCCGGTGGGCGTCAACGTCCTTCGAAACGATGCACTCAGTGCGCTCGCCGTCGCTGCGACGGCCGGCGCCGCTTTCATCCGGGTCAATGTGCTGAGCGGCACGTCCGCCACCGATCAGGGCCTGATCACCGGCCGCGCGCATGAGCTGCTGCGGCGCCGATCGCAGGTGGCTCCCCGTGTTCGGATCGCCGCGGACGTCCACGTCAAACATGCCACGCCGGTCAGTCAGCCCGACATTGCGATTGCTGCGGAGGAGACGGCCTATCGCGCCGGCGCCGACGCCCTCATCGTCAGTGGGACCGGAACCGGAAAGCCCACCGACCTCGATGCTGCACGGCGTGTGGCCGAAGCCGTTCCCGGCCATCCGCTCTGGATCGGCTCAGGAGTCAGCGCCGCAACCGTCCGCGACTGCCTGGAGGTCGCAACCGGTGTTATCGTCGGCACGTCGCTCAAGCGTGGTGGGAAGACGGAGGGTCCCATCGACCCCGCGCGCGTTCGGCGATTCATCAAGGCCGCGCGGACCCGATAAGGGCTGGGTTTTCGGGCGTCAGTCGACGAAATCGATGTCGCCGGAGTCCGGAACAAGGCCGGCGTCACAGGCCCGCCTGAGCAACGCGTGTACTGCGGCCCGGCCGCGCTCGCCATAATCCAGCGTCCATCGATTGACATACATTCCAACGAACCGGTCGGTCAGATCGAGATCGAGATCGCGACCGTACTGGATGGCATAGGCGATCGCCTCTTTGCGATGATCGAGCGCGTATTCGATGGACCGCTTCAGGAGCACCGAGACCTCGCGGATTCTCTCCGGGCCGAGATCACGCCGGATGACGTTTCCGCCCAAGGGCAGCGGCAGCTTCGTCTCTCCGCCCCACCACTCGGCCAGGTCGACCACCTTGTGCAGACCCATGGCTGCATAGGTCAGTTGCGCTTCGTGGATGATCACCCCGGCATCGACCTCTCCGGTCAGGACGGCTGCGGGAATCTCATCGAAACTGACGACGCGGTGCTCGAAAGTTCCGGCGCCGAGGCAAAGATTGAGCGTCAGAAAGGCCGTGGTCCTCTCGCCGGGAACGGCGAACTTGCGCCCTTTCAGGCCTTCCAGTTCGGTCGGATGTTTCGTGACGACCACGGGGCCATACCCATCCCCCATGCTGCATCCGCATGACAGGAGGGCGTACTTCTCGCAAACAAACGGATAGGCGTGGATGCTGATCGCCGACACTTCCAGATCGCCGGTCTCGGCGCGGCGGTTGAGGCTCTCAATGTCGGCCATCTCGTGCGAAAAGCGGTAGGGACCCGTAGGAATCTTCCTCCGAGCCAGCGCATAGAACATGAAGGCATCGTCAGGATCCGGCGAATGGCCGACGCGGATGGGAATAGTCTGGTCGGGCATGCCTGGTCCGTTCGGCCGGTCACGCAGATTCGGCAATCGATGTCGCTGGCCCGACCCGGGCAATACGGCAACGAAGGCGAGCCTGCAGTGCGACGCTTTACGATCGGGGCTTGGCCTGCTCAACAATCGGAGGGTCGACGTTCTCGAGGATTTCGCCCCGCTCCAGCAGAAGGTCTCGAGCCTTCATGATGAGGCCCTCAAGCTCCCGGACCTTGGTGTCACTGGCCTTGGTTCCTGCCGCCAAGAGGGCGCTGCGTTCCTCGACGGCCTCTTCCATCTTCACGCGGATCAGGCCATACACGAGGTCCTCGGCATCCGTGCGGCCGGTGACCGGCAAGGGCTCCGTTGGTTTCGATGGGGCCTGCGCCACCGGCTTCGCGACCACCGGCGCAGGGGCTGCGGGTGTTGTGACGTTGCCGGCATCGGGCGTTGCGGGAGTTCGTGAGACTGCCACGGACTTGGGGACTTCCGCAGAAGCCTTGGTCCCGGCAGCACCTCCCCCGATCTCCTTCCAATCGTTGTTTGTCGCACGCTCGATTTCGACGCGGCGCACGATGAACTCTCCTTCGCCCTTATCCTTCTCGACGTACGCCACGACCTTGTCGCCGCTCCGCACATCGCCCAGAGCCTGGGAACGACCATTAATCCGAATCACGGTGTCATCCCGGACATGCGCGGTGAACTCTCGCTCTTCCCCGTCCTCCCGCTGAATCAACATCGATACCTGCTGCGTTTCCAGGTCGACGCTCTTCGCCACGCCCTCGAATCGTCTGGACTTCGTCCGAGACTTGTTCTGATCGGAACATCCGGTCAGCGACACGATCAACAGGGGGATCAACAGCCGGGCAGGCCGGCTGTGCGCTAGCTGTGTCATTGCAGTTCTCCGATTGCCGGCAACGGCAGTCAACGCCGTTCGGCGACTCACGACGCGATCACTCGCGCGCCGTATCGAAACCAAGGCCGCGACTCTAGTCGCGGTGGGCCACAAAAGCAACGGGCGCCCGACCGGACGGGCTTGGCGACTCGGCGAGTCCGGGACGAATTCCATGCCGGCTTGATTCAGTGCGAGACCGCTCATATGGTCATGCCGTGATCTACTTCAATGACATGGAGGGTGAGCCCCCTTCCCAGGAACCGGCCGCCCCGCCCGCGGAGTTTCCCTGGCATCCCCTGCGGCGGCAGGCGTGGCATCGAGGAATCCTCGTGGGAATCGTTCTGACGTCGGCCTTGGGCTGGATCCTGGCTCGCGTGGTGTGGCTCTGGTTCTATTTCGGGCTGTTCTTCTTCCTGATCGCCGGTCTGCTGGTCGGTGCGGTCGCCTTCCGTGTGGCTCGTGCGGCACGACCCCTCGGTGCCCGGCGGATTCTGGCGGGCGCCGCACTGATTTCGATTGCGGCGTGGGTGATCACGGTGTTTTGGGAATACCACCACGTCGCGACCACGATTGGCGTGATTCCGAAGTACGCAGAAGCCCGAAATGCTGCCATTCGGGCTGGCAGGCCGGTGGCCGAGATCGACGCCGAGGCCACCGACAGCTTCAAACTGGGCCTCCGCCGGAACTATCCACCGGGCGGGCCTATCGGATATGTCCGGTGGGCCGTAACGTCCGGCGAGATGGACCTGGCGGTGCGGGGCTACCACGAAAAGGTCTCCATCTCGCAACGGGGCTACGCGTGGCCGCTGCGGTCACTCATCAGCGTCATCCTGCTCGCAGCGGGGCTGTGGTCCAACCTCGAGTCCTTGCGGTCTCCAGAGCCGGTGTCGAACCTGCTGGTACCCGGAGAAGAGGCTCCGGAGGACGAGTCGTAGAGCCGGCAGACCTCCGCATCGGCATATTGCCCTGCCGCGAGGCGGGTCCTACCATCAAGGTATCGGAACCATTGCGGAGCTGGACGCGGCACGGATACGCTTCTCGACCCACTCGCCGGGGTTTAATGCGACACGCTGCGGCGGGACTCCGGCCAGTTTGTGACGATTGCAGCGAATCTGCTAACGTCGCGCTGTCGCGAGCCGATCAGGGAGAAGGACGGAAATGCGTCGGAGTCGGCGGCACCCTCGGTGCCGGCCGTCTTGGGTACCGGCGCACCGGTTTCTTCCTATGGTGCCTCATGTAACTTTCGTCCCCAAACGGAGTTACAGGAGTGCCATCCAACGTGCGGGGATCGCGTCATGCGGCGGACCAAGGATGTACTGACGACCGGCGAGGTGGCGAAGATCTGCAGCGTCGCGCCAAGGACCGTCTCCAAGTGGTTCGACACCGGCAAGCTGCGGGGTTATCGAATCCCGGGCAGCAAGGATCGGCGTATCCCGCTCCAACAACTCCTCCGATTCATGAAGGCCCATGGTATTCCTCTCGATGGGCTTGAATCAGGCGTCACGCGCATCGTCATCGCCGAACACGACAAAGACATGGCGGAGTTGCTCTCTGAGGCCCTCTCGCGGGATGCCGGCTTCGACGTGCACACCGCCCGGACGACGTTCGAAGCGGGGGCGGTGGCCGAGAATGTCCGACCTCACGTCATGCTGCTCGACGTCGACCTGCCGGGGCTGGCCAGCCGTGAGACCGTCCGCAGCATTCAGAATCTACCAATGCTGCGAGACTGCAAGCTGGTCGCGGTCACCGGACCCATGCAGAGCGGCGACGAAGAGGCCCTCCGGCAACAGGGCTTCGATCGCACGCTCTCCAAACCGCTCGATGTGACCGAGGTCGTCCGCATGGTCGAAGACCTACTGGCGCCGCAACCGATCAGCCCGGTGTGAGTGGGCGACTTCGCGCCCTGCGTCACCCACAAGAGGTGGCGCCGCGGTGTATGGACGGGTGCATGGCGGCCGGCGTCGAGATTCCGAGCGGCCTATAGCGGAAACGACGCATGACGACCGCGGTCTCGCAACAGGCCGGACAGTTCCCTCGCGGCACTCGCCGCGGCACCAGGTTTCACGATCGGGTCGACGGCGGCCCTCAGTTCCGCGCGGACTCGGGCCAGTGAGGACGGCGTCGAGATCCACTCCGATGCCTGCGCAATAATCGGATCCACAGACTTATAATAGGGCATGAATTCAGGGACGATCCGACGCCCGGCGAGGATGTTCGGAATCGCCAGATGCGGGGTCGAAATCAGCCAGCGACCGAGAAGCCGGTAGAGCCAGCGATTGGCGTTATACATGACGATCATGGGCGTGGCGTGATAGGCAACCTCGAGCGTGACTGTGCCGGAGGCGACGAGCACCAGCGTCGCCGCTCGAATGGCGGTCGCCCGACCCTGCGGTCCATCCGAGTAGCTGATCCGGAGGTCGGCCCCACACTGACCGACAAGGTCCCGGATCAACACGCGGACTTCGGCGTTGGCTGGGACGATCAGAAAGCGGGCGTTCTTGAAGCGCGCCGCCAGCGACCGAGCGACTTCCAACTGGCCGGGTAGAACTTCGCGGACGACGTGTCGGCGAGACCCCGGAAGGATCGTGATGAGGGGGCCCTGCGTGCGGCGCAGCCGGGCGACCTCGGCGTCATCGCCCGGGTGGGCGATGAATCGGTCGAACGAGGGGTGCCCGACGTAGCGCGCAGGTATGCCGAAGCTCCGGAAATAAGACTCCTCGAATGGCCAGATGCACGCCATGCGATCGACACGGCGGCGGATTCGCCGGTTTCGCCACTCGGCCCAGGCCCATGTCTGAGGGGCAATGTAGTACAGAACGGGAACAGCGAACTGACGGCACAGCCTCGCGATCGGCAGATTCAACGTGGGCGAATCCACCACCACCGCTGCATCGAACCGGTTGGAGGACAGGAGACGCTTCACGCTGCGCAGGACGCCGATCGCCTCCGGGATGCGCCACACGACGGCTCCGGCCATGGCCGACCGAGTGGTCATGTCGTGGATGGCCTCGCAACCGGCATCCTGCATCGCGGGCCCCGCCAACCCCACGAACGAGACGTTCCCGATCTGTTCGCCGGCCGCGCGGATCAGACCGGCGGCGTGTTCGTCGGCGCTCTGCTCGGCAGCGCTGATGAAGATGCGGGTTGTCTGTGGTTCATCGGACATCGTCGCGTGACGGGCACCGGCCGGCGATTCCAAACGGGGGGCTTGCCATGGCCGCCGACCACACTCTGCCGGCACGATCCCGCCCCCTGCCGCGACACGCTGCGACTTGTGGGGTGATTCGTCAATGCCGCTCGTCGGCTCGCTGGCCGCGCCGGGCCTTCGCAGGTCGAGGAACGGCGATGAGACCGCGCATTCGATCTTGCCGGCAGCCGGCCCCACCAAGCCCCGGCGTGCCGACCGCGGTGACACCTCCCGAAAGCTGGATGTCGCCTCAAAACTGCGGGCCGCAGGAGGGCCCCAAGGTCGATCAGCCCAAAAACGACTGTCTCGCCCGACCTTCGAATCCCGACACTAATATCGGAACAGGCTCGCGGCGAGCCGGACCGGCTCCAGGGTCGCTTGACACCCCATCGCCGTCCGGATTCTCGCGCCCTAGCGGATGGCGCTCGCGTTTGCGGACCCCCGCAACTGGCGGGGTTGCTGGCTCGCGGTTCCGCCGCCCGCCCCCCGCAGTCCCGGCGCGGAAATGGTGAATTGTCGGGTTGACGGATGGGACGTTCTCAATTACCCTATCGGGATTCGGTGAGGTCGCTGTAAATTCTGGCAGATTCAAGTGTTGCACTTAGGGAGGTGACGTTTTGGCATCCGCGTTGGTCCGCGACTTGATTGATGCGGGCGTCCATTTCGGGCATCGAGCCAATCGATGGAATCCCAAGATGGCGCCTTACATCCTCGGGAAGCGGAGTTCGATTCACATCATTGACATCCGCGAGACCGTCAAGGGTCTGCTTCGAGCGAAGAAGTTCCTGAACGCGATCGTGTCCCGAGGGCATGAGGTCCTCCTCGTCGGCACGAAGCGCCAGGCACGCGAAATCGTGGAAAAGCAGGCTGTTCGGCTGGATACGCCCTATGTTTCCGAACGATGGCTCGGCGGCACGTTGACCAATTTCAAGACGATCCGCTCTCGGCTCGCCCGCCTCGAAACCATCGAGGAGGAGATTCGCTCGGGTGCGATCAAGACCTACAGCAAGAAGCGGCAATCGGTGCTCGAGCGCGAGCGCCGAAAGATCGCCCGAAACCTCGACGGCATCCGCAAGATGACGCGATTGCCCGGGGCACTGGTGATCATCGATGTGCGGCGCGAGCACATCGCCGTGCGAGAGGCCCGGAAGTTGGGCATCCCGACTGTGTGTCTCGTCGATACGGACAGCGACCCCGATTCCGCGGACATTCTGATTCCCGGCAACGACGACGCGATGCGCGCCGTCGAGTTGATCGTCTCTCAGTTGGTTGAGGCGATTGAACTAGGTCGCCACAGCCGACCAGAGCCGGAAGCCGATTCCGACGCGCCTCGACCCGAGGGGCCTCGGCGGTCGAGGCGACTGACGACCACGGCGGTGGCGGAGCGCGAGGCCGCAAGAACCGCCGAGGCTGCGCCGGGCGAGGCCGGGGTAGCCCAACCGAAGGTTGCCGCGACCGGCGCTGCGGCCGCCGAGTCGGTCGAGCCGATGGCCACGGTTGAAGCCGGTGTCGCCCCCGAACCACAGGAATCCACCACGCCGGCAGGCGTGCAGAACGCTCCCCGGGCCTGAGGCACAGACACCGACTCCAAAAATCGACGTCCGCTCGACGGGTCCGGACGACAGCGAACCGTGACGGCGGCTGCCGCGCATCTCTGCGGCGGGCCGGTAGTCCCAGACTCACCCTACAGGCAGGAGCATTGACATCTCATGGCTCAGATTTCTGCAAAAGCGGTTCAGGAGCTCCGAGCGGAGACCGGACTCGCGATGATGGACTGCAAGAACGCGTTGGTCGCGGCGAACGGCGACACGGAAGCGGCGAAGGCGGCTCTCCGGAAGAAGTTCGCAGACAAGATGTCAGAGCGGTCCGCCAAGGAAGCTGCCAACGGTCGCATTGGCGTCTTCGCCGACGATGAGGGGGCGGCGCTGGTCGAGTTGCGCTGCGAGACCGACTTCGTCGCCACCAACGACAAGTTCCGAGAGCTGGCGGACCGGCTCGCGGAGCATTGCGCCAAGAGCGGAATCACGGAGGTGGAGGCGTTTCTGCAGTCGAGTTTCAACGACGGCGGGACGGTGGCCGACGCCATGGTCGACGCGTTCGGCATCATCAAGGAAAACATGACCGTCCGGCGTCTTGCACGAATCGAAGGGCCGGGAGCGTGCTATGTACACCACAACGGCCAGGTTGCTGCGGTCATTACGGGCGATTCACCTCCGGCGGATGCCGGACGTCATGTATGCATGCATGTGGCGTCCACGCCGGTCATCCTCGGGTTGGTGCGCGAGGATGTTGATTCCGCGGCCGCCAGGGAAGCGCGTGACGCAGCCACGGCCGCGGCTGCTGGAAAACCGCCGCAGATCGTCGAGAAGATCGTTCAGGGCAAGATGAACAAGTGGTTCGCCGAGCGCGTGCTCGTCGAGCAGCCGTTCGTCATGGACGACAAGAAAACCGTCGGCGGATTCGGCAAGGAAAACGGATTCACCTTGACCGGTTTTGTTAGGTTTGAAGTGGGAGGCGGTCACTGACTGCCCCTCGGCCGCAGTCGCGGCCTTTTTTTTTGCGCGTGACGCTCGACGAGGCCGAACAACGGAATCCAGCCTGGCGTTCGACCCCACAACAGACTATCTCGCCAACGGAGCCGACAATGGCAAAGAAGACTTCACAACGAACGACACACAAACCGCGGTGTCGGTACCAGCGCGTGGTCCTCAAGATCTCGGGAGAGGGTTTCGGCAGGCCTGGTGGTTTCGGAGTCGACGGCGACGCCCTGCGGCGAATCGCCAGGGAGATCGTGTCGGTCGCCGAACTCGGAGGGGAGGTCGGTGTCGTGGTGGGCGGTGGAAACTTTCTCCGTGGCTCGACGCTCGCCACGAAATCCGGAATCCCCGAGGCGACAGCGCATTACATGGGCATGCTGGCGACCGTGATCAATGCCCTCGCCCTTCAGGACGTCTTGGAAGCCATGGGCCAGCCCACGCGCGTGCAATCCTCGATCGCCATTCACAGCGCTTGTGAAAGTTTCATCCGCCGCCGCTGCATCCGCCACCTGGAAAAGGGCCGGGTCGTGATCCTGGCCGCCGGGACAGGCCGGCCGTTCGTCACGACCGACACCGCAGCCGCCCTCGCGGCCGTCGAGATCAACGCCGACATCCTGCTCAAGGCTACCAACGTGGATGGTGTCTATTCGGCAGACCCGAAGAAAGACTCGAACGCGGACTTTCTGCCGCGGCTGACCTACAACGAGGTGATCGACCGACGCCTGAAGGTGATGGACGTGTCCGCCATCGACATGTGCCAGCAGCACGGCGTCCCGATCGTCGTCTTCGGCCTCTTGAAAGCGGGCAACATGCGAAAGGTCGTCATGGGGCAGAAGGTCGGCACGCGCATCGATGACTGAGCAGCCGATGCACCGCGCGCGGGCGCGTCGTGACTTCGGATCGCTCGAAACGGTCTCAAGACACCGGGCGGGTGCAAGCCGATGCCAGCGTAGTGCTCCGGCGCCATTCAATTGATGGGGAGCATCGGCGTCTCGCCGGTGTGCTTCCTCCGAATATGTGCGGGCGGGATGGGTCCATCACTCACAGATTACGTGCGTCGAAGCCGCAGTCGCGCGTCAGGCCTCGGCGAGGACGAGTTTCTCCCGAATCGCCCGGATGGCCGCACGGATCCCGTGCATGCGCGGATGGATGCGCAGCACGGCCCGGTAGCTCTCCAAGGCTTCCGGATAGCGCCCCAGCGCCGCGTGGCAGTGTCCGACGTTGGCCAGGGCACCGAAGTGAAGGGGATTCAACTCGACGGCCCGCCGGGCATCACGCAGCGACGGCAGATAGTCCCCTTCAAGAAAACAAGCCGCTGAACGCTGATGATAGGCCTCGGCAAAGGTCGGCTGCGCTCGGATCAATTCCGTCAGAAGAGGAATCACGCCTTCCGAGTCGCCCCGCTGGATCGTCTGAGCGATCCGCACGAGGACTGATCGCCCCAGCGTCCCCCCCGTACGGAACCAGATCGACCACAGCGCGTCCTCGGCGGCCAGGACGACCGCGCCCTCGTCGCGGTGCAGCAGTCGGGCCAGGCTCGGCGCGTCCGCGTCCCCGCCGATCAGCCCGAGCGACGTGGCCGCCACTGCGGCGATTGCCGGCGCTTCGGCGTCCAGCAAGAGCGAGAGGCACTCCGGCGACCACCGCTCCTGAAGCCGAGCCGCCAGACCGTCGCGGTCATTACGATCCAAATACGGGCGGGCGAGTTCCACCAGCGCCCGGCCGGCCATACAAGACTCATCCATGGTCTCTACTCCGACACCGATTCCATACGCGTCCGAAAATCTCTACACGGAACGAATCGTTGATCGAACGTCCGAACCCGTCGTCGAGAGGGTTCCGATGGCTCCGGCCGGTCGGGTGGACTCCCCGAATTGCCGGACGCACTGTGCGACGGGTACCAATCAGTATATCAGCGGACCGGCCCCGGGTCAAACCGACGGG
>JBHHVX010000062.1:0-20550 GCA_046754505.1 Phycisphaerae bacterium
AAGGCGGATCCGCACGCCGCCATGGCGGAAGACGCCGATTCCCTGCCCGCGATGCCCTCCGTTCGCCTGGGGATCATGCCGAGCTATGGTGAATCGGAGGGACCGGGTTACGAGATCAGCGGTGTGGTGGACGGGGGGCCGGCCAAGAAGGCGGGGATGAAGGATTCGGATCGGATATTCAAGATTGGCAAGTACAAGATCATGGATGTGTATGGGTATATGGAGGCCCTTCAGGGCTACAAGCCCGGCGACAAGATCGACGTGACGGTCCTCCGCGACGGCAAGAAGATCAAGCTCATCATCATCGGCGGCGCGACGAAATCGCAGGAGGCGGCCTGAGGCGAAATACGGGGTGCTCGCTGCCCTTGAGAGGGCACACGGCCGCGCGGGCTGAAGCCCGCGGCTCTTTATTGCCATTCAATCGGGGCGACCTGCGCGATGTGTTGACGGGGGCAAGTCGGCGCAGGACACTGCTGAGCCGAAGTACGGGAAGGCCGTCGCGTTTGCTGGACAGACGCGGCATTACCGGTGTCCGCTTCTGTTTGATGCTCCGCCACGAGGCGGGAGCGCTTCAGCGGGATTCGGCGTAGAATTGAACACAACTGAGGGAATCCGACCATGCCAAAGGCCATGGAAATCCGCAAGGGGCAGGTTGTCGAGTGGAACGACCAACTCTGGATCGTGCATGAGGCCCAGCACGTTGCCAAGGGCAACAAGGGCAGCTACATGAAGATGAAGCTGAAGCACTTCCGCGTCGGCAACATCGTGGACCAGCGCTTCAACGTCAACGACCGTGTCGAAACTCCCTACATCGAGGAAAAGCCGTTCGAGTTCCTCTACCGCGACGGCGACGACTTCGTCATGATGGATGTCGAAACCTACGATCAGATCAACGTCTCGAAGGACGTGATGCCCGACGCCGAAAAATACCTCAAAGGCAACGAACGCCTCGCTTGCAAGATCATCGACGGACAGACCGTGGGCGTCGAGTTGCCGAATACGGTCGAGCTGGCCGTGCAGGAGACCACACCAGCCATCAAGGGGGCGACCGTCACGAACCAGACCAAAGACGCCGTCATGGAAACCGGCCTGCGCATCCACGTCCCTCCGTTCATCACGAACGGCGAGATTCTTCGAATCGACACCCGGACCGGCGAATACATCGAGCGTGCCAAGACCTCGTGATCGTGCCGTCGTTGCGGTGCGGTTCCCTGCAGGCGTCTCTGCGCAACGAATCTTGGTGATCGTATAGATTTCAATGTCCACTCCACCGCCGCAGGCCGCGACCTATCCGTGGTTATGGAATGCCGTCCCGCTTCTGGCGGGGCTTCTCGATCTCGTAATGGGCCTTGCCGGTCTGCTCGGCGGCCTCGTGCGCCCGCTCCGTGTCCCGTCCCGTGCCGATACGCCCGCCCGGAGAAGACGCGGCATCACCTTCGTCCTGGGTGGCATCGAAGGACCGAGCCGCCACAATGTCTGCATGTGTCTGGGTGTGCTCGCGTCCGGCGAACGCGGCAGCGTCGTTCGATTTCACTGGAACCGGGGCATTCCGATCGTCCGGGCGCTCAACAATCAGATCAATCGCCGGCACCACGAACGTCAATCCGACGCCCTCGTGGACGCCATCGTCGATTACCGCAAGGCCCATCCGCACGCCCCGATCTCCCTGCTTGCGCAGTCCGGCGGATGTTGGATCACCGTCCGTGCCCTCGAAAGACTGCCCGCCGGCGTGCGCGTGCGGACGGCGGTTCTGCTCTGTCCTGCCCTCTCCCCAAGCTACGACCTCCACCGCGCCGCGGAACAATGCGACCATGCCCTCGTCTCCGTCGGCGGGCCGGGCGACTTCATCCTCCTCGGATTCGGAACAACGATCTTCGGCACGTCCGACCGGCGCCACACCCCGGCGGCGGGCTGGATCGGCTGGCATCACCATCCCCCGAAGTTCGTCGAGTTGCGCTGGTGCCCGGCCTGGGTCCGGCATGGCTACCTCGGCAACCACGTCAGCACGTCGGCCATCGGATTCATCCGCTCGGTCATCGCGCCCTGGCTCAAGGCCCGCACGACCGTTCACGCAGGCCCGACATGACAGAGGTCCCGTCTCCGGCCGGTGCAATGCTCGTGCTGGTCCCCGGCCTCCGCCGGAGGCGGGCCGCGCATGCTGAACATGCCGCCCGCCATTCTCGGTTCTACAAATCTTCCTGACACCTTTTACGCTTCTTTTACGCTCGCGCCCGCCGGCGACGTAGGACTTTTCGCCCCCGATGTTGGAGGGTGTCCCACGCGACCAGCGGCGACAGGAGGCTCAGCCGGACCATCTGGCGATAGCTGATGATGTCACAGGCGTTCAGGGCACGCAGGGTCCTGGCGAGCTGGGCGGGGCGATATTGAAAATCGTTGCGAATCCGGTTGCGGATCCGCCGTAGTTCCTTCTTGCCGAACTGTTCGGAATAGACGTAGCCGTTGGAGCTGATGCGGTAGCCGGGCATCCGCTCCACCTTCTCACGCATCGGCGTGAACTTGTCCATCCGCAGCAGGCTCAGGCTGATGGAGTGGAGGCCGAGCTCACGGGCGAACGACGGGATGGCCAACATTTCCGCTTCCGTCTGGCCGATGATCCCGTAGATGAAATAGCCGTGATACCAGAACGGCAACCGGCGAAGGACTTCGAAGGCCTTGCGCAAGTCATCGGTCGTGAAGCCCTTGTGGATATCCTTGAGGATGCGGTCGCTGGCGGACTCGATGCCGAATAGGAAGACCCGAAAGCCCGCGCGATAGGCCTTCTCCAGCATCCGCGGAAACTTGTAGACCTCGATCCGACACTGAACCACGTATCGCTTGTCGATGCCGCGTTCGATGAGCAGGTCGCAGAGGCGCTCCGCCTTGCGGGGTTCGAGGAAGAAGATGTCGTCGGCGAAGAGGATGATCCGCGCCGGGCTGGATTCGATCTCATCCACGACCGACTGGGGTGATCGGGAGACGTAGCCGCGGAGTTGCCCGAGGGGATTGATCACGAGCGAACAGAAGTCGCACTTGTAGGGACAGCCGCGCGACGCGAGGATCGTATCGAACTCCAGGGGCAGCAGACGGGTGCCGCGAAGCGTGGGGTCGTATCGGCTGCGCCGCAGGCTCCGGTCCGGCGGCGTGATCGAATCGATCGGCGGGAGGGGCCGGTTGTCGTTGTGAACGATCGAGCCGTTTCGCTTGAACGAAAGGCCGAGGATCTCATTCCACGGGCGATCGTCCGTCAGTTCGACGATCGTCTCTTCGCCCTCGCCGCGAACCACGGCGTCGACGTTGGGGCATCGCCGCAGGATGTCCTCGACCTCGTTCGAGGCCTCCTGGCCGCCCACAACGGTCGTGATGCGGGATGGAAGTTGACCGAGGTATTCGCATATCTGCCGATAGCGGGCCCGCCAGCCGACGCAGATGCAGATCAGGTCGACCCCCTCCCGTTCGATGAAGCGCGTCATCTTCCTGATCGGTTGAAGCGGGCGTTCGTGACGCAGATCGACCAGGCTGATGCGGCGGACGTGGCCCTTCAGGGCGGTTGCGATGTATTCCAGACCGGTGGGCGGGAAGATGCCGATACCGGGACGTTGATCCACGACATAGGGATAAAGACAGAGTGCGTGACGATAGGTCATGGCGACCGCCTCGGCGCGTCAGGCTCACGAACGAGGACCAGCGCGTGGACTCTTAAGCTATCGAGGTCCGTACCAGAGTTCAAGAGCAAGCCTTGATGACTTTCTGTGATATGGGTCCACGACACCGACGGCGGACCGGGCAGGCCCGATCCGAACCGCGACCGTGAGCGAGCGGACGACTTGCACCTGCCTCACCCGTCCTTCCTGCCCGGCGTCACCGCTTCTCGTGCCTGATTCGCCGGTCCGCCGATGCTGTCTCGCACCCTTCTGTACATCCCCGCAGCCTCGAGACCGCTCCTCTTGACGACCGCGGATGCGCGCAGCTAGAATCCGGCCCCTTTTGACGTTGGTGTGGCGGTCACCGGACGGGATGCCATCGACTTGGGTCCTGCGGCGGACGGCGTCGGCAGAGACAATCCGCCGCACAGGGAAGCATCGCGGTATGGACATCAAACAGATCAAGACCCTGACGGATCTGATGGTCAACAACGACCTGACCGAGATCATGATCCGCGACGGCGACACGAGGATCGTACTGCGACGCGGCGGCGTCGCGGTGGCGGCGCAGGTCGCGGCTCCCGCCCCGATCGCCGTCTCGACGGCCCCCGCCGCAAGCAGTGCCGCGGCTGAGAGCAGTGCCTCGGTCGTAGACGAAACGCTCGCCGCCATTACTTCGCCGATGGTCGGCACGTTTTACGCTGCTGCGGATCCTGAATCGCCCCCCTATGTCGACGTCGGCGACACCGTCAACACGGAGACCGTCGTTTGCATCATTGAGGCCATGAAGGTCTTCAACGAGATCAAGGCCGAGGTCGCCGGACGCATCGAGTCCGTCGAGGTCAAGAACGGTGAGCCCGTCGAGTTTGGTCAGGTCCTCTTCCGCGTGCGGACCGGCTGAGATGGCCGTTGCAACGAAAACAGACGTCGGGCGACACGCGCTGCTCGGCAATCGGGGAAAAAGCGTGGCGGCCAAGTCCACCAAGTCGCGGAAACCATCGGGGCGCAAACTGACGCGCATCCTCGTCGCGAACCGCGGCGAGATCGCCCTGCGCATCATCCGCTCGTGTCGAGAGGTCGGCATCGAGACGGTGGCGATATTTTCCGAAGCCGACCGAAGCGCCGCCTATCTCCGGCTCGCCGACGAAGCGATCTGCATCGGCCCACCATCGCCCAGCCGCAGCTACCTCATGACCGACCGCATCATCGCCGCCGCCGAGGTCGCCAACGTCGATGCCATCCACCCCGGCTACGGTTTTCTCGCCGAGAACGCCGATTTCGCCGACCAGTGCCGCGCCTGCAAGATCGAGTTCATCGGCCCGAGCGGCGACGTCATCCGCCTGCTTGGCGACAAGACCGCGGCCCGAAAGCTCGCACGCAAGATACGCGTTAAGACCGTCCCCGGTAGTGACGGACCGGTCGAATCCGACGACGAGGCCCTCAAGATCGGCGGCGAGATCGGCTATCCCGTCATCATCAAGGCGGCGGCCGGCGGCGGCGGACGGGGCATGCGCATCGTCCACAACGAGGCCGCCATGCGGACCCAGTTGCCCGCCGCCCGTGCCGAGGCCGAGGCCGCCTTTCGCGACGGACGTGTCTATATCGAGAAACTCATCGAGCAGCCGCGCCACGTCGAGGTCCAGATACTGGCGGATCGCCACGGAAACCACATCCACCTTTGGGAGCGGGACTGCACGCTCCAGCGACGCCATCAGAAACTCGTGGAGGAATCGCCGTCGCCGGCAATCCACGACAAGGCCCGCGAGCAGATATGCAAGGCGGCCGTGCGCCTTGTCGAGGCCGCCGGTTATGATTCGGTCGGCACGGTCGAGTTCCTCGTCGACAAGCACGCCAGCTTCTATTTCCTCGAGGTCAACACCCGCATTCAGGTCGAACACCCCGTCACCGAGATGGTCACGGGTGTCGACCTCATTCAATGGATGATCCGCATTGCCGCCGGCGAGAAGCTCACACTGCGGCAGAAGGACATCGTCCGCAACGGCTGCGCGATCGAATGCCGCGTCAATGCGGAGGACCCCGACGACGGTTTTCGGCCGTCACCCGGTACGATCATTGACTTCCGACCGCCGGGCGGGCCGGGCGTCCGCTTCGACTCCCACGCCTACGCGGGCTACACGATCGGCCCCAACTATGATTCGCTGATCGGCAAGCTGATCGTCCATCGCCCCACCCGCGACGAAGCGATACGATGCATGCGCCGCTGCCTCGCCGAGTTCGAGATCTCACCCATCAAGACAACACTCCCCCTCCACCAGCGGATCTTCAACCACGCCGATTTTATCAGCGCGGACATCGACACCGGATTCATTGAGCGAACCCTCACAAGTTGAGCCGGCCGGCCGATTCCATGTCTTGCGCCCCGAAGGGGCTGGGGCACCCAAACGAGAGCAGAAGGCTGAAGGCCGAGAGGGCGCGAATCGCGCTTGGACGGAACGGCCGCGCTCCGATCACTACTCGGCCGGTGGGGTGGGACGACGGGCCCTGAAGCGGTCGTGGAGCGTGGTGAGGAGCGTGTCGGAGTCGGGGAGTTGATCGAGCCGGAGGAAGAGGCCGGGGGCGCGATCGCCGGCAAAGAGGAAGCGGCTGAGGAGCCAGAGGCGTTCGGAGCAGGTGGTCTCGTCTTCTCGCGACGCGGGAGGCGGTGGTGACAGGGTCTGACCGGTTTCGATCCAGCGGGGGACGGCGGCGGCGAGATCCGTCATTGCGGCTGGTTCGCCGGTGTCGAGGGCGCCGCCACAGAGGAAAAATGGTTTGACGAGTGTGCTCTTTTCGGCGCGGCGGGCGGGTCCGGCACGTTGGATGACGAGCCATCGGGCTGCGCGAAGATTGGTGACGTGGGTGTGGCCGGGTCTCTGGATGAGGGCGTCGGCGCGGTCGAGGGTCTGGCGAATCGAAGCAGCTTTTTCGTAGGCGAGGCCGTGGGCGGCGGTTTGCATGGATTGGCGCAGGGCCGAGCGGCGGGGGTAGTGGTCGCCGAGGGTAAAGGCGAGGGCGCTGGCAGTCATGCGGCGGTAGTCGGGCAGGGGCAGGGAGCCGTCGCACGGGGCCGGACAGCGGCCCATCTCAAAATAGGCGCAGGGGCGGCCGGCGGGGGTCTGTTCGAGGACGTCGTAATATCGACACAGGTCGAACATGTCCTCGAGCATGTGGATCCAGCCCTCGGCGCTGCGGCGCGTTGGGAAGGGGCCGGCGTAGCGGGCGGCGTCGTGGCGGAACTCGCGGACGGCGGTGAAGCGCGGGAGGTGTTCGCCGGGGTCGACTCGGAGGAACCAGGCTGGGCCGAAGCCGATCCGCTTGCGGTAGTCACGCGGGAAGAGCGTCCGGGCGATCCGCCAGTGGACGAGGGCGGTTTCGAAGCGGCTGAAGGTGGGGCGCCACCAGAGGCGTGCGGCGACGTCAGCGAGTTGGGCGCGTTTGCTCTTGCGGTCGGCGGGTGGGGCGGCGAGCCGGTGGATGACGATTCGGCGGAGGTTTTCGCCACAGGCCAGCAGGATGGGGCGATCGGAGGCGTCAGTCACGAGGTAGACGCCGCCGACGGCGGGCAGGGCGCGGGGGTCGGCCGGTCGGTCGGCCGCGAGATCGAGGTGATGGCTGAACAGATCGGGGCGCATGAGGAACGTCAAAACGTCAAAACATCAAAAAGTCAAAACTGAGAGCCGAAACACCAAAAACAGAGATGCCGAGATTAAAACATGGTAAGCGGAAGATCGGAAGTGGGCATCGCCGAATGCCGAACGCTGAAAACTGGAAACTGGGAACAGAAAACTGGCAACTGGCCGTCGGTCAGTCCATGGAGAAGAGGGCTTCGAGGAGGCGGAGGGTTTCGCCCTTCTCCTTGACGATGAGGACGGGCATGGCGCAGGTGGCAAGGACCTCTTCGGAGACGCTGCCGAGGATGGCTGCGGCTGCGGCGGTGGCCCCGCGGCTGCCGACGACGACGATGTCCATCTTTCGGGCGGTGGCGAGTTCGACGATGGCGCGGGCGGGGGTCTCGGCGAGGCTGACGACGGTTTCGACGCTCGTGCCTTGGGTATCGATGTCGGCCATGAAGCGTTCGAGCGCCTTCCGGCCGTGCTCTCGCTGGGCGTCGGCGGACTCTTCGAAGGTGACGCCGGCGAGGTCGTGTCGTGGATCGACGTGGCGGACGGTCTGGACGAGCAGTTGGGGTTGGGCGTCGCCCGCGGCGGCGGCGAGGGCGAGGGCCGTGCTCATCGAGAGCGTGGAATGGCGGGAGCCGTCAACGGCGACGAGGATGCGGCTGAAGTGCGGGCGGCAGTGATCGGGGATGGTCATGACGCTGCAAGGGCACTTGCGAGCGAGGCGGGTCATGCGTGCGCCGAGTCCCAACTGGCTCGAAGGCAGATAGCGGCCCATGAGGACCAGGTCGAGGTCCTTGTCGCGGGCGGATTTGAGGGCGTCGGCGATGACGCTGCCGGTCTGGACCTCAAGCGTCACGTCGCCGGCGAGGCGATCACGGACGCGGGTCTCAAAGGCGGCGGCGTCTGTGTCCGCGACGGTAGCATGTTCGCCCCGGATGTGGATACAGGACAGGTGCGACACACCCGCGCGGGCAATGTGGCCGGCAAAGCCGAGGACGGCGTCGTCGGCCGGGCCGTCGGTCAGGAATACGCCGATCTTGTTGAACGGGTCCATGATTGGGGGCCTCACGGTTTGGGATTCGGTGACGGCGTCCGGTTTCTATATCGGCTCGCGCCGGCGGCTGTCTGGACCGGCATCATATCCGTTGATTGCCCGAGGGGTTTCTTTTCCAGAATCGCCACCAGGGCCTGGCGGCGTGCGGCAGGCCGGAGGGGGTCCTGAAGACGACGGTCGGGAGCTGGCTGCGTTCGTGCTGCCATCGCGGGCGGGCGAACTGCTGGGGATGGTCGCTGAATCGCCTGCGGGCCTCGTCGGTGAAAAAGGCGTCGTCGGGCGGGAGGTCGTTGTCCGGCTCGTAGAAGCGCAGGGCCTCGTCGAGGCACTGGGCGCACTCAATGGCGAGACGTCGGGCCTCGGCCTTGTCGGTTTCCTTCTCGTACGCGGCGTGGATCGAGCGAAACAGGGTCAGCCATCCGAGGAGGTCGATGACGCGGGATCGTTCGCCGGTGGGATTGATCCACTCAGAGGCGGCCTGTTCGGCGGTGGGGTCGGGATCGATTCTGATGTCGAGCGTCTCCTCGTTCCCGCAGGCGTCGCAGCAGGCGTCGAGGGTCCATCGCTGCTCGGCGGTGTTGGTCTTGGTCAGGTCGCCGCGGGCGCGGACGGGGCCTTTGTCGCAGACGGGGCAGCGCCGAACCATGGGTACGAGGTAGGCCTCGGCGACGCTGTGGACGCGGACGGGTTGGGATGGCATCGGGTCGATCAATGAGGCGCCTCGATCGCGTTGGGACCGAGAAGAGATTCTCGCTCCAGCTCGCCGATGTCGTGGTCCGCACATCGGACCCTACGCGACTTAGATTCCCAGGCCACCGGCGGCACGCTCGGCTCGCTTGCCGGGCAGGGCCTGTTCGGCGGCGGATTCCTTGACGCTGCCGACGCCCGTGGCGGTGAAGTACTTGTCCTGGTCGAGCTGCTCCAGTGGCGAAAAGTCCGCTTCGTCAAACTGGCCTTGCAGTTCGCCGACGGCGTCGCCGGCGCGAACCTGCACTTCGACCTGGAGGCGCTTGGCGTCGAGCCACTTCATGCCGACGACGGTCATGCTGGGGAGGTTCAGCTCGACGCCGTCGGCATCGGCGTCGGTCAGGTCGGCGATGGTGGTGACGGGATTGAACTTGAAGGCCATGATCGCGTGAATCAGGCGGGTCCGGGCATCGGCCTCGGCGGCGGTTTTGATCTGCTGGACCTTCTTGCCGCTCAGGCCGGAGGGGTTGGGCGGAACCTGCGGGACCGCCTGGCGGGCATCGGCGAGAGCGGAGGATGTCGCCTCGGTCTCGTCGGTTTCGTCGGCTCCGTCGGCTCCGTCCTCGGACTCCTCTGCGTCCTCAGCCTCAGCGCCGGGTTGACCGGTCAGCTTGCCGGCCAGCTTCTTCAGCCAGCCGCCGGCCCCGCCGCCGGACGCGGTCCGTTCGGATTCGGCCTCGTCGTCGCCGGCGGCCTCCGACGCATTGGCGACGGGCGTCTTTTCCTCGTCGTCGTTGTGGATGAAGGACTCGTAGGAATCGTAGGAGATGGTGCGCGCGGGCAGCAGCTTGACCTCGCTCTGGTTGCTCAGATAGAGGGTGTCGGCCTGCGGCATGTCGGCGGGCATGAGGCCGCTCTGGGCATGGGTGGCCCGCTGGGGGCGGTCGGAGGTCTTGGCGCAGCCGGCGGAGAGGAGGATCGTACCGGCGAGGGAGATCATTATCACGCGTATCATAATTGCACCTGTGTCTTTTCGAGGTCGGAGGCCGTGCCGGTGCGTCCATCGGACCGGAAGTCGGACCCAGTCTCCGTGATTATACCCGAAAGGGACGTCCGAGAGGGACGGATTTCGCGGGCGTTATCGGGTGTGGGAGACGGTGTGGGGTGGCGGGGGCGGTGGAACATGCATGGCTGGACCGGAGCGTGCGTGGCCGGTCGAGCGGCGGCGCACGGGATTCGTCACGCAAGCATGCTGTCGGCGGCGGATGAGCCGGAGACGGGACGAAGCCGCAGGCTGCCCCGGCCGTCGCGATGTGAAGCGGGTACTGCGTCGAGCGGACCATCCGCGCGATCGACAGCGGCGGGTGAAAAACACAGTCGCCCCATTCCACTTACGATCACTCACGGCTTCAACACCGGGTGGCAAGCGTGTAGGATTCCACCCAAGAGGGCCACGGGGCGTGGCGATGTTTGGGTCTCAATCAGAGGATCACAGTCATGGGGCAGATCAGCAGGAAGCTCGCCGCCCGGCTTCGGGACACCCGACGCCAGTTTCGACAGATGACCGAGCAGGCGCGTGAGAGGATCCGGATCCCGAAAGGTGTCAAAGACATGGAAGCACATATCCAGGCCGGACTGGACCCGATTCTTGCCGCATACGCCTCGATCCAGAACCTGGTTTCTTCCTTCGCTGAGAGCGCCTCCACTTTTGAAGAGTTTGAACCCTACTATAAGATCGTGTCTGCCGCCCAGGATGAGTACATGCCCGGTGGACCGCCCATCAGTCCGCTCACCGGAAGCTACTTCACTACATGGGCCTTCTTCGATTGTCGCTTTGGGCCTGATGATGAGACCATCGGGACGTGTTTTCTGGATGTGAGTGATGTGCTGGAGTTGGATGACCACACGATTGAGATCATGCGACGTTTCCAGGAATCCCGGATGGGCATCTACGCACATTGCGGAACCATAGACAACTCCAAGTGTATTCTGCGTGAATTGGTCACCAACAGGGAGTTCACGTGCCACTCCGCATCGGGTTACGTCGGGAAAGAAGGGGAGATATGGTACGTCCGACTCTGCCCGCCGCTGGTTGATCTCTTGGACTATCATGTGGTTGTCACGACGCCCTACGTCCTGATGGACGCCACGGAGACCGATTGGTGTGCCTATCTGAAACGATCGATGCTGGAGGCCGGCAAGTCCGACGCAACCCAGAACCTGTACGGGCTGATGAAATATGGGAAGTCGCCGAATGACTGGAACGAATTCGTGTTCCTGGCGTACCACCACAGTCAGCCGAACGTGATCTTCCTCACCGGGCTTCCCGACGTGAAAGGGAGTCTTCCTCACGCCACGTAAGCCGAGCATCGCAGGGCTGCCCAACGGACGGACCGAGCGTCCAATCGGTAGGAAACCAGTGTGGCGCCCACTTGAGGCATTCGGGCCATGATTACTCGGGCGCCATTGCAACATTGTCCGGCATGCGCGTACTCGCTGAACGGTCTTTCGCCGGCCGGCCGATGCCCGGAATGCGGGTTCGATTATGACGAGAACACGCTCGTCTTCCAGCCCTCGAAGCCGTGGAAAACCTACGTCGGTCTGATCGGTCTTGAGTTGGTCCTGTTCTATCTTCTTGGGCCGCCTGTTCTCGCCTTGACGATTGTCGTCGTCGGACCGAATCTGTCTGCCCTCTTGGCTGTGGGAGGCGCATCTGCTGTCCTGCTGGCGACCGTCCTTCAGATATACCACGCGAACCGAGGTCCTCGCTTCGTGGCCGTGACCCCTTCCGGGATCGTCATCAGAAACATCGAGCCGGTCCGATCGATGTCTTTTGACGAGATCGCGATGCTGTCCGTTACGGATATCGTGCCCTGGGTGAAACAGCGCGGCAGCGACCAGACCGTTTCGCTTCGAGGCCTCTTCGATGACAAGCATGAGCTGAGGATCTTTCAGGAGGCGATCTGGACGGCACGCGAGGGTCGGACCGCAGAGGGCACATCCGGACCGGAGTCGACGCGCCCTTCCGAGCCGGGGGAGGACAACGCCTCGCCGGGCGATCCACCCGATGCAGAGCACGCGAGCGTTCGGAAGAAGCGTGGCGGGTTGCTCACGATCGGCGGCGTGGCAGCCATCCTGGTCGGGATCGTGGCGGCCGTTGTGTGCCCGGTGTTGGAACAGGCGGGCGCCCCTCCTGTGCCCATGGGCGTGCCGGTGGGCGTGGTATGGTTCGGCATCGGGCTGGCCCTCATCGGGCAGTGGCGGTCGGACGCGCCGGCGCGAAAGTCGCGGCACCGCCCATGATCTGGCGTGCCGGAGTTGCTGTGAGGGCTTGGGGCCGCTCCGGGTCCGCTGGACGTACGGTCCCCCGACGAAAAAAACCGAGAATCGCCGCTTGCGGGGACGAGCGGCAGGGCTTATAGTGCTCGGCTCGCGCTTGATCCGGACGGCCGCCGTCGGGCGGTGTTCGCGGAGCGGGCGGCGTTGCTCGACCACGAGCGGAACAATCGTGGCAGGCCCTTGGGCCGTTAGGGAGGTCACCCCGTGGAAGAAAAGCAAACTGGTGCATCGGCCGGTGGGTCCGAGCCGGCGAAGGGTTCGGCGGGTTCCGTGAAAGCTGACCCCGCACAGCTGGGGGCCAAGCCCGACACAGCGGACGCCAAATCGCAGACCGCCTCCAAGAAGAAAAAGGGAAGTTCGAAAAATCCTCCGGCTCCAGCGGCCGCCTCCGGACCCGTCAAGCGCCGGTCGCGCGGGCATCCGATGCGGGGGCTGAGTCGCCGGCACACGGCGAATCTGACCAAGGTCGATCGCAAGAAGCAGTATCCCCTCGACGACGGGGTGAAGCTGTTGAAAGAGTTGGCCACCGGGACGCGATTCACCCAGACCGTGAATATCGTCCTGAACCTGGGCATTGATCCGCGGCATGCCGACCAGATGATCCGCGGCGCCGTGACCTTGCCGAAGGGGATCGGCAAGAAGAAGCGTGTGATCGCGTTCTGTGAAGGCGAGGAGGCCGACAAGGCCATGGCCGCCGGCGCGATCGAGGCGGGCATCGATGACCTGGTCAAGAAGATCACCGACGGCTGGATGGAGTTCGACGTCGCGATTGCCCATCCGCGTTCGATGAGCAAGGTCGGCCGCCTTGGCCGCACGCTTGGCCCGCAAGGAAAGATGCCGTCGCCGAAAAACGGAACCGTGACGCCGGACGTCGAGACGGCTGTGCGGGAGTTCGCCGCCG
Organism: Phycisphaerae bacterium; assembly: GCA_046754505.1. Lineage (GTDB taxonomy): Bacteria > Planctomycetota > Phycisphaerae > UBA1845 > UTPLA1 > JAPULF01. The sequence continues at coordinate 13,243 of JBHHVX010000062.1, forward strand.
GCAAGATCGAGTTCCGCAACGACTCGGGCGGCAACGTCCACGCCGTGGTCGGCAAGGCGGATTTCTCCGACGACGATCTGAAGGAAAACATCCGGGCCTTTGTCGGCCATATCCGAAAGATGAAACCGTCGACCAGCAAGGGGACGTTCATCCGGAAGGTCTGTATCAGCGGAACGATGTCGCCGGCGGTCGAGCTTGAAGTCGCACGGCAATAGGAAGAGGACACCACGATGAGTCGGATGGTTAAAGAGCGGCTCCATGACGAGTTCAGCCAGCGTTATGCCGGCTTGGACTCGGCCCTCGTTGTCAGCGTTCACGGCCTGAAGGGGACTGAGGTCAATGAGCTTCGGGCGGTGCTTGGCAAGGGCGACGTGGCCGTCCATGTGGTCCAGAACCGACTGGCCCGTCGGTCGTTGCTCGGCACCCCGCTGGAGCCGCTGGCCAAGGCGCTGTCCGGCCCCTGCGCGTTTGTCACCGGCGGGAGCGGTCCGATTGACACGGCGAAGGAACTCGTTCGACTGACGAAGGAGTACCCATCGCTCGAATTGAAGTTCGGCCTCGTCGACGGTGAGGCGGAGCCGCTGACGATCGAGGGTATCTCGAAGCGCCGGAGCAAGGCGGAGCTGCAGGCCGACGTGATTCAACTGGCGATTTCTCCCGGTCGGCGGATTGCCGGCTGTCTGAACATCGGCGGCAAGATCGCCGGCTGCGTCAAGGCGGTCATCGAGAAGCTGGAGCGGGGTGAGGCGATCTCGAAGGTCGCCTAGCCGGCTGCGGCCGGCGTTCGGATCGACGAGAGGACTCAGAACAAAACGCCCGGGCCTGATTGCCCCCGCCGGTGAGTGCCTGCGGGTGCTCCGGGGTTAAATGGGGTCAGTGGGACCTCAGCTATCGGGCCGGCGACGTGCGGCGGCGATTGAGCCGCGGCCGTCTTTTCGTGCAAGGAGTGAACTGGATCATGGCAGAAGCACCGGCGAAAGAATATAGCGCGGCGGTGACGGAACTCGGCGACAAGATTGTGGCGTTGTCGGTGAAGGACGCCCAAACGCTCGCGGACTACCTCAAGGACACCTACGGCATCGAGCCGGCGGGCGGCGGCGCGGTGATGATGGCGCCCGGCGCCGGAGCCGGCGCGGCGGAAGAAGAAGAGGCCCCGACGACATTCGACGTGGTCTTGACGGAGGTAGGCGCAAAGAAGATCAACGTGATCAAGGTGGTCCGCTCGGCGACGCAGCTCGGCCTGAAGGAGGCGAAAGATATCGTCGATTCGGCGCCGAAGGCGGTCAAGGAAGACATTTCGAAGGAAGACGCCGAGAAGCTCAAGAAGGAACTGGAGGAAGCCGGCGCCAAGGTCGAGCTGAAGGGCAAGGCCTGATATCCGCGGTACCGGCTGCTCCGGGATTCTGACGTGTCGCGGCTTGGCGCCCGCGGCCACTGTGGCCTGCGGGTATCAGCCGAAGGCCTTCCACCGTCGGAAAAGTGCGATGGCGCGGTTGGTCGCGGCTGCGGCCATCGCAACGCCATGGGCAATGCTTGTGGTGTTAACTGTTTGACTCGAAAAGAGTTGCGCAATGCTGTGCCGTTCGAGGCCGGCAGGGTCCGGTCCGTGCGGCGAGGCAGTCGGGTTTTGTTGCTGACAGGCGTGGCGAACCGCCTATAATGTTATTTGTCTCCGCCGCAGGGGCGGAAATGAGCCGGTCGGATCGGGACTGGCTGGCTTGACCGAGATGGCCCCTGTGCGCGGCAGTCCCCTTGGCGATTTGACGGCTCGGGTGCTTGGCCAAAGTTGTTAGCAGGTAGCACAGCACTCCAAACGGAAGCGCCTCCCGGCGGCGGCTTTCGGTGCGCGCGGACTTCGATCATGGCAGCGTGGGTCAGGTGGCTGGCGAACGGGGTTCGCCGCGGCACGGATTACTGACTGGTTCGGGCCGGTCGGCTCGGCAAGGTTGGAAAGGGTCAACATGAGCAACGTGAGGGAGATATGGAACTTCAGCCGAATCGGCGACGCGATGGAGATTCCGAACCTGATCGAGATCCAAGTGGGTTCGTTCGATCGGTTTCTCCAGAAGGGCGTGGAGCCCGCCGATCGGAAGCCAATCGGCTTGGAGGGCCTGCTGCGCGAGACCTTCCCGATCAAGAGCTACGACGAGAACATCGTCTTGGAATATCTCGACTACTCGCTCGGCAAGCCGCGATACACGCCGGATGAATGTCGCCAACTGCGCCTGACCTACGGCCGACCGCTTCGGGTCCGCTGTCGACTTCATCGAAAAGACAAGGACGAGATCGTCGAAGACCACGTCTATCTCGGCGAGGTCCCGATCATGATCGGCGGCGGAGAGTTCATCATCAACGGCGCCGAGCGCGTCATCGTCTCTCAGTTGCACCGGTCTCCTGGTGTCGACTTTATCCGCGAGACGCTCGCGGCCGACCGCCCGCTTCACGCCTGCCGGATCATCCCGGAGCGCGGAAGCTGGATCGAGATCAACGTCACGCGCAAAGACATTCTTACGGTCCGGATCGACCAGTCCGCCAAGATTCCCGCCACCTGTTTCCTCCGCACGATGGACCCGGCGTTCGGCAGCGACGCCGCGATCGTCCGGACCTTCCACAAGACCAAGATGGTCCGGGCGTCGAGCCTCAAGCCCGACATGTACTCCGTGGAGGACATCTGGGGCGCTGCGTCGGATGAGGGCGAAGATGAGGAGACGGTCGAGGTGGCCGAGCCGCTCGTCCGGGCGGGATGCCAGCTGGGCGATGCGGTGGGGCGTATCCAGGAAGCCGGCGTGAAGCAGATTGAGATTATCGACAAGGTGGTCGACCCGCTGATTCTCAACACCCTGGCCGAGGACAGCACCCGAAGCTATGAAGACGCGCTCCTTCGCATCTACAAGAGCCTTCGCCCCGGCAACCCGGCCCAGATGGACAAGGCTGCCAAGCTCTTCCACGAGAAGTTCTATGACCCCAACCGCTACCGCCTCGGCAAGGTGGGGCGATTCCGGATCAACCGAAAATTCGGGCTGTCGATTCCGACCGAGTTGAACACCCTCACGGTGGCCGACGTCGTCGCCTGTCTGCGCTACCTGCTGGACCTGCGGAGCCAGGACCAGTTGGGCTATTCCGTCCCGCGGCGTATTCCCCTCGAGCTGTGCGTGCTGCGACGGGTCGGTGAGCTGGCGGCCCACCTGAATGCCTATCAGAAGGTCGGGCAAAAGGTCCAGTATCCGAAGACCAAGGTCGTGTTGGGAGACCTGAGCGCGGTCAAGTCGCCCCGCCGGAAGTGCAAGCCGGAAGAGGCGCTGGACGAATTTGAGCGACAGCTTCAGGCGATCCAGGACTCGCCGATGGAGTGGGTGCCGCTGGCGTCGCTCGATCTAGACCGCATGCGCGTCCAGCTCGGCCGCAGCCCGACCGATCGGAAGTCCGACGTGTCCAAGGCGGCGAAAGACTTCATCGTGTCAACGATTCGCACGCGTGCGGGTCGGATTCTCGATGGAATCCGGGCATACCGGGCCGCCGTGAAGACCGGTCCCCTCGCTCGGGCGCAGCTCGACTTCATGAACTACGACCCCCTCCCCGGCGTCATCTATACATTCAGCGAAAACAACTCGAAGAAGCTGAGCGTCGCAACCATGGAAGAGGTGGAATCGCAGTGGCGGAGCCTGTTCGGCGCGTCCTCGAAGCACGTGGCGTTCGAGCCGCTCGAGACCGCCGAAAAGGTCTGGCGTAACGCGTCGGACGGAGATTCCAGCGTCCTCGGAAGCCAGTATGAATTCGCGTGGAAGCAGACGCGAGTCGTCGTTTCGGAGGACGATATCGACCACCTCGGAAACCGGCGGCTGCGCACGATCGACGAACTGGCGTCCGACGAACTCCGCAAGGGGTTCCTGAAGCTGCGGCGCACCGTCCAGGAGCGGATGAGCATGAAGGATCCCGACCAGATCGGGAAGCTCGCCGAACTCATCAACTCGAAGGCGGTCTCCGGGGCGATTGACTACTTCTTCGGCCGAGGCGAGTTGTCCCAGGTCGTGGACCAGACAAACCCTCTCAGCCAGCTTACCCACGAGCGACGGCTTTCCGCGCTCGGCCCCGGTGGTTTGAACCGCAAGCGGGCCGGCTTCGAGGTACGCGACGTCCACATCAGCCACTACGGCCGTATCTGTCCGATCGAAACGCCCGAGGGAACCAACATCGGCCTGATTGCGTCCCTGAGCATCTACTCGACCGTCGATGAATACGGGTTCCTCATCACGCCCTACCGCCGCGTCGGGCGCGGCGGCAGCGTCAACGGCGGCCACGAGTTTCTCCGCGCGGACGAGGAGATGAAATGCACGCTCGCTCCGCCCGACGTCGTCGACCCCAAGAAGGGACGGATCGTCGGCGATCAGCACGTGGCGCGGGTTCGCGGCGACCTCACGCTCGTCTCGGCCAAGGATATTGAATACGTCGACATCTCACCCAAGCAGACCGTCGGCGTCTCGGCCTCGCTGATTCCGTTTCTTGAACACGACGATGCGAACCGGGCGCTGATGGGTTCGAACATGCAGCGGCAAGGCGTGCCCCTCCTGATCACGGATCCTCCGATCGTGGCGACGGGGATGGAGCGTGTGGTGGCCGCGAACAGCGGCATGGTCGTGCGGGCGCGCGCCGACGGAATCGTGACCGCTGTCGATGCGAACCACATCGTTCTCGATCAGACCGAAGAATACGTCTTGCGGAAGTTCTACGGCCTGAACGAGCGGACCTGCCTGAACCAGGTGCCGATCGTGCGGCTGGGCGACACCGTCAAGAAGGCGCAGGTCATCGCGGACGGACCTGCCTGTCACCAGGGCGAGATGGCGCTGGGTCGCAATGTCCTGGTCGGGTTCATGACCTTCGACGGCTACAACTTCGAGGACGCGATCCTGATCTCCGAGCGACTGGTGGAGACCGACACCTTCTCCAGCATCCACATCGAAGAACATGACATCGAGATCCGCGAGACGAAACTGGGTCGCGAGGAATTCACGAACGACATCCCCAACGTTTCCGAAAAGGCCCTCGCCAACCTCGACGAAAACGGAATCATTCGCATCGGCACCGAGGTGAGGCCCGGAGATATTCTCGTCGGCAAGGTTTCCCCCAAGAGCAAGAGCGAACTGAGCCCCGAAGAAAAGCTCCTGCACGCGATCTTCGGCCGTGCCGGTGAAGACGTGAAGAACGATTCGCTCGAAGTGCCAAGCGGCGAAACTGGCATCGTCATCGACGCAAAACGCTTCAGCCGACGAACCCACCTGACGGAAGAACAGAAGCGCGCGTTGCAGAAGCGTGTGCGCAACTACAAGATCGCAAGCAACCGCCGAACCATGGTTGTCTTCCGCCAGATGATCACGGAGTTGGAGGCGATCGCCGGTGAGCCGATCGTCGATCCGCGATCGAAGCAGGTCGCGGCCCGGAGCGATCTTCCGGAAGTCGTGATGGAGCAGATCGGCCAGCCGAATGATTGGGGATTCAACCTCAAATGGGTCAAGCCGGCGGCCCGGCGCAAGGAGTGCGAACCCGTCTACGAGCGGTACTGGCCTCGGATCGTGGAGATGGTCGAAGAGCGCGAGCGCAAGGTCGCGCAGATCAAACGCGGCGACGAGTTGCCCTCCGGCGTCTTGGAGATGGTCAAGGTATACATCGCCACCAAGCGCCAGTTGTCCGTCGGCGACAAGATGGCCGGCCGGCACGGCAACAAGGGCGTGATCGCGAAGATCCAGCCGGTCGAGGACATGCCGTTCCTCGCGGATGGCACGCCGGTCGACATCCTGCTGAATCCTCTCGGGGTCCCGTCTCGAATGAACGTGGGACAGATCCTCGAGACGCACCTGGGCTGGGCCGCGAACGTGCTCGGTTTCCAGGCCGTCACGCCCGTCTTCGATGGTGCGTCAGAGCAGCAGATCCACGACGCGACCGCCCTGGCCAATGAGCATGTCCGCGATATCCGCAACGATTCCAAGGTCGTCGCCGAGGCCGGCGACAAGCGTACCCTGCTCGTGGAAATGCCCTACGGCGGCAAGATCACCCTGATGGACGGTCGCACCGGCGAACCCTTCGATCAGCAGGTCACGGTGGGCTACATCTACATGATGAAGCTGCATCATCTCGTGGATGACAAGATTCACGCCCGTGCCACGGGCCCCTACTCGCTCATCACCCAGCAACCCCTGGGCGGCAAGGCCCGGACCGGTGGGCAGCGGTTCGGCGAGATGGAAGTGTGGGGTCTGGAGGCATACGGCGCCGCCCATGTGCTCCAGGAACTCGTGACCGTCAAATCCGACGACGTCGAGGGACGCACCAAGATTTATGAGTCGATGATCCGCGGCGAGCACACGCTGGAGGCCGGAACGCCGGTGTCCTTCGACGTGCTCTGCAACGAAATCCGCGGACTCGGCATGAATATCCAGTTGGACAAAGGAAAGATGATCTAGTCTTTTTTTCAGGTGTGCGCGAGCGGCTGTCGTGTCGGCGGCCCTTCGCGACCTCCAGCGGAGGCAGAGCGATGAGTGACATCCAGTACCAAACCGTCGAAGCGGTGGACGTCCAGGAACTCAAGTCGTTCTACGACGCCCAGGGAAGCCGTGCGCCCGGGTCGATCGAGAAACTGACGACCATGGTGGACAACTCCGTGTGTTTCGTCACCGCGCGTGACGAGAACGACCGCCTGATCGGCATTGCCCGCGGCGTGGCCGACGGCGTGCGCGGGTACCTCACCGAGTGCAAGCTCGACCCCACGCGGCAGGGGCCGGCGGCGGTTACGCATATCGACGGCCGGATCGAGCACGACCAGTTCGGGATAGCCCAGACGATGGCGAAGCGCGTCATCGGCGCGCTGTCGGACATGGGCTGCGAGCGCATCGATGTAGCGGCCTACGGCACCGAGGTCGATTTCTGTGAAGAGCTCGGCTTCAAGCGAGCCCCCGGGCTTGTCCCCATGACGCTGGAGGTGAAGACGCCTCAGGCGGTCGCAAGCCGGTAGGCCCGGGCATTGAGAATCGGCGAAGAGCGCTCGGGGCCGCGGCATCGGTCGATCCTGACGGCGCGACAGGGAACCCTCCCCCAGGAATCGGAGTACGCTCGTGGATAACATTTACGATCTGGTCAATGACTACGGATCTGTGAAGATTTCTCTTGCATCGCCAAACGACATTCGTTCCTGGTCCTACGGCGAGATTCGGAAACCGGAGACGATCAACTACCGCACCTATCGTGCGGAGAAAGACGGTTTGTTTTGCGAGCGCATTTTCGGTCCCGAGCGGGACTGGGAGTGCTTCTGCGGCAAATACA